>DATCAO010000155.1:0-16071 GCA_036512575.1 Puia sp. | reverse complement strand
GATTTTAAATCCGATGGACCGGGACTGGGCAAAGGAGGAACCGGAATTTTCTCCGTCGATGGTAAGGAAGTTTCGAGAAACTATATGGATCATTGCACGCCCATTACCTTTCCCGAAGATGAAACCTTTGATGTGGGCAGTGATACGCGTTCCGGTGTTTCTTTGTTGAAATATCGTTACGAATGTCCTTTCATATTCACCGGCACCATCAATAAACTTTCCTTCCATTTGGAACCGGAGCCCGTGAAGGAAGCGGCCAAACCGCTGACGGAGGAAGATGTTAAGCAAACAAAAGCAATTGCTGATTCAGTAACCAGCGAGGAGAATTACTACTCTTGTTGAATTTTTTTGATAAACTAACCCTGGCCACGATTACCTGGCTTCATTATGATTAGGTTCCTACCAGGACTGGATTTTCCACCATCATTTTATGGAATTAATACCTTATTGATAAATCAAATGATCGCGCGCGATCTTTTGAGTCACTTACGCATACCCTTTATTTCGATTTTAATAAGCCAGTGACGACGACAAATCGCGAAGCGTGTTGAGTTGTTCCTTTAGTGTTGCGGTTACATGTTCAGCAGTTTCAATCGCATCTGCACCAGCGATGAAACGCCGGGTTGGTTTATCCATTTCAGAAATGGTTAGTAATGCCTGCGCGAGTTTGGCCGGGTCTCCGGACTGTTTGCCATTATAACCTTTCCAAAATTGCATTTGTTGCGTTCTCCGGTCATCGTAATCGCCGATTTTATGGGTTGCAAAATTTGCTGATTCATCCGTGGGTAGTTCCCTGCGGAAGAATCCCGGGTTGACTATGATGGTATCGATGCCAAAAGGTTCGACTTCCGCCTGTAATGACTGCATCCAGCCCTCTAAACCGAATTTAGATGCAGCATAAGCAGTACCGAACTCAAAACCCACAAGCCCGGCAGTTGAAGAGATGGTTATAATTTGTCCAGAATGCTGTTTTCGCATAATAAGCAGAACAGCTCGGGTTACGTTCATTGGGCCAATAAGGCTTGTTGAAAGCTGCTGCGCCATCTGTTCTGCTGATAATTCCTCGAAGAATCCAGCATAAAAATTGTCGGCATTATTAACCAGCACATCTATACGTCCAAAATGACTAACCGATTCTTTTACTGCCAACTCCGCGTCTCCCGGCTTTGTAATGTCCAATTTTACAATCAACAGGTCTGCCGATTTTCCAAAGACCTGCTTGATTTTTTCTGTATTTCGGCCTGTTGCAACCACTTTGTGTCATGCTGCCAATGCGGCTTTCGCTATGTCGACGCCCATTCCGCGACCAGCGCCCGTGATCACCCAGACTTTTTTCAGTGACATACTATATCGTTTTTGAAAATTTGAATCTTTGAAAGTTACAATAACTCCGTAATATTTTCATAACGAGATAGTATATGTTAGACTGAAATGATATTTGTTATTTCCCTGGCTTGCTGCAGAGAAACCGTTTTCCCTAGAGCGCCAAATTCATGCAGATCACCAAAAACTTCTAAACGGATCGACTGATCCAATCCGCCAATGCGAAGGGGTGCGAAACCCATATCACGAATCAATTCTTCTACGACGGCATCTATACTTTTTTCATCTGTAGCGTAAAACAAAACGGCCTGGTCAGGCTTCCGATTGGAAGCGCTGGCGAGAGCACCTGCACTTAATGTACCCAGCGCTTTTACAAGTTTTGCATTTTTTGGTAGAGAAGCCGCGTTCCGCTGTCCGGCTGATTCATTGGGTCCGATAGTTTTTACAAAACTTCCTTTGCCATCCGGAGCGATCGGGTTAGACGGGTCAACGATAATTTTACCCTGAAGTATGGCTTCATATTGATAAAAGAATGGCTGAATGGCATCGAACCAGATGGCCAGGATGATGACATCCGCTTCCCTGATGGCAGCACCGATTTCCATGGGTTTGGCCAGGCTTCCCAATTTCTCTGCCAGTGTTTTTGTTTTACTGAAATCCCGGCCTGCGATGACCACCGGACGATTGTTTCTTACCAGGTCGGCTGCAGCGACTTCCGCAATATGGCCATAACCAATGATGGCAATTTTTGAGGTATTTGTCTTTTCCATTTTGATTCAGTTTTATTTGATGAAATATGATTGTTGAATGACAACACAAAACTCGCCAGAAGCTCGCGGCCCGCCAATAAGCTGGATTAAGAAATAGCCTTAATGTAGATTAAGAACTGGCGGACTAGCCCGGTTTCTTTTCACTTCTCATTTTGCTCAGAAACTCTGGCGTGATGCCGAGATAGGAGGCGATTTGTGTATTGGGAAGACGTAGGGCGAGTTGCGGATACTGTTCTAAAAATGACTGATATCGCTCACGTGCGGTGGAACTGATATTTTGTAAAACCCGGTTTTGCAATTCAATAAACTTATTTTCTATGATCACTTTAAAAATACGGTCGAGCTTTGGGATGGAGCGATACAAAAAATACAAATCCTGCTTTTCAATTTGCAACAGGAGGGAGGGTTCAATCGCCTCGATAAAAAGTTTACTTGGTTTGTCGGAGTGGAAACTGCCGATATCAGAGATCCAGTCGTTCTCTGCAGCGAATTGAATATTGTGTTCAACACCTTTGTTATCGATGCCGTACATTCTCATGCAACCTTCCACCACGAAAGAATAAAATCTGCAGACCAGGCCCTCCTGCAAAATCATTTGCTTACGCTTGATCTTGCGCTGGGTTACCCTTTTTTCCAGCAAATTACTTTCTTCCTCATTTAAAGGGATGTAGTTTTTAAAATGTTCTATCAGGGGCTGCTCGATGATCATTTTGAGAAGAATATTTTACGATATGGTTTTAGGAGTCTATGATTCCCTATTTCAATCGACAACAGCAGGTGGTGTTTATCCTGCCAACACGGATTGTTCCGGCCAGCAGACATAGACTTATTATTGTTCAGGTTTTCGTCTTTCTTTTTCAAAATATTGAGCGTCGAACTGGTCGATAAAATTCGCGCAGATCTTATCGATATCGGATGCATTGGATGTTGAAGAAACGGAGCTCTTGAGCAGTATATATGCTGTTTCATTTTTTGAAGTTCGTATTCTTCGGGTAAGCAGGGAATTCATGAAAAAGCCAACCAGTTTATCCCCGGATTTTAGGGTGGCATACTGGACAGTTATATTAAATGTGGATGAGTCGGTGGTATCGCTGACTAAAACAATATTCGATTTGTTTCCCAAATCAATTCTCAGATCACCGAGTATTTTACTGGTCAGCTTATCGTCGGTTCCGTGGACTGTCAATTTTACAGTAATATCATGACGGACAGCTGGATAGCGAAAGCTCAGGATGAGCATGAGTATTAAGGAATTCCGGAAGACTTTTTTCAAGGGAAATGTTGAGTGGTATTTTATAATATGATAAATTTAGATCATTTTAAGATATTTAATTCGGTATTGAACCTTAACCGCCTTATGCCTTCCGCCTTAAGCCTTGCGCCTTATGCCTTACGCCTTATGCCTTACGCCTTAATCTTTTCAAAGGGATCTCGTTTTTGACCTGTTACGGGAGTACGGGAGTACGGGAGTCAGCCCGGGCTATTATTTATTGCGTCTGAAATAAATTTATATAATGTATTGATAAAATGCTGATCTTGTTTAACAGCGGCACGCTGCGTTTTACAAGCTATAACTAAATGGCAAGGATGAATAAAGCGATCAGAATCATTTTGCATGTATTGACCATCCTGATTGCATTGTTGCTGATTGCTTTTGGCGGGTTATGGTACTATGTAAAACACCATAAGCAGGAATTTCTTTCTTTTATCGAATCTGAGACCGGAAAGAGTATGAACGGGGCATCGCTGCATGTTGGCGACATCGGTGTCGGGTTTAAATCTACGTTTCCTCTCTTTGCACTGACTATTGATAGTGTATACCTGCGCGACAGCCTTTGGTACCAGCACCATCACGACCTGGTTTCAGTAAACCGCGTTTATGCCACGATTGATTTCTGGCAGCTCTTCAGGGGGAAAATCAGTATCCGGCGTCTGGAGCTGGATAAACCGGAAATATATGTATACACAGACAGCCTCGGATACTCAAATGCCTCCCTGTTCAACAAAAGCAATAGACCCGAAAAAACCCAAGCTGGAAGCCATGTTTATCCCATCCTAAAAATCAGCGATGGTTCGGTTTCTGTAGATGATGGTGTAAAGCATAAATTTTATGGTTTCCATCTAAATCAAATGGACTGCGATATTGGGGAAAAAGCGGGGAGCCCCGTGCTCACAGTGGATTTGAACCTGGATTGCATCGTGCAGGGGATGGAATTCAACCGGAAAAACGGAGCCTTCCTGGAGAATACATCCGTGCGTGGCGATTTCCGAGTCTTGTTCGACAAAGATTCGACAGAGCTTGATTTCAACGATATCAACCTTGTGGTGGACCAGCAGCCCTTTGTTTTTACAGGAAAATTCTTCTTCGCAAAAGCAGGGACACCTTTTATACTTTCCTGGGACACCAAAAATCTTTCATTCCGCAAAGGGGTATCTTTTCTTTCCACGAATCTAAAAAAAACACTGGAACCCTATGATATTTCAGACTTTATTGAACACCTCACCGGCAGTCTGGATAATTCCGAACCGCAGTACAGGACGCCGCTCATCCATCTTTGGTTAAACGTGGAAGATAAAAATATTAAAAGCCCCTTTGTAGCCATCAACCATGCATCTTTTACCGCGACGTACAACAATGAAGCCGTGAAATTTCGGGGACATGAAGACTCCAATACCATAATCCGTTTTTCTCCGCTCCGGGGCAACTGTGAGGAACTGGATTTTCATTCTGATTCCATTGTTTTAAACAATCTGATACATCCCAGGATCAAAGCGAATGTCATTTCCGATTTTGACCTGAGTGTTGCGAATCGCTTCCTGAATAACAACGAGCTTGTTTTTACGCAGGGGTCCGGGAAAATAAACCTGGCCTATAGTGGGTCGCTTGAAAAATCCCACGACAGTTCGAGACTTATCAACGGGCGCGTTACCCTGAATGGAGCGGGCATTCGCAATGTACACAGGAATATATTATTTACACAGGTCAGTAGTCTTATCCGATTTACCGGCAGGGATATGATCGTAGAAAGCCTGAAACTCCATACAGGCAGCTCGGATCTGAATATGAACGGAAAAGTGGAAAGTATTTTTTATCTTTTTAATCACCTGAACGATAAATTGTCGCTTAATTGGGATATCGAATCCAACAAACTGGATTTCGAAGACTTCACTGCCTTTCTGTTAAAGAAACCAAAAGCCGCGGTTACCAAAGTGAAGAAGTCTGCGCCTGAAAACTCCGTATCGGCATTCGCCAGCAAACTGGTATCAGCCGATTTCAAAATCAGTCTGAAGGCGAAAAAACTTACCTACAAAAAATTAAGTGTTGACAGTTTACAGGCAACCCTGGTGCTGAATGAAAATGCCGTACAGCTAAAAGATGTCAGCATGCGGCGTGTGGTGGTTCCGGTTGATGAGGGCACAACACATAAATATTTCGGATTCCGGATTGATCAACTGGATTGTAATATCCAGGAAAAAATGGGTAACCCGGTCCTTACGGTGGACCTGAACCTGGATTGCATCATTGAGGCCATGACCTTTAACAGGAAAAACGGGGCTTTCCTGGAAAATAAATCCCTGCGGGGCGATTTCCGTTTTTTGTTCAACAAAGATTCAAAAGAACTTGACTTCGCTAATATCAATCTTTTGGTGGAACAGCAGCCCTTTGTTTTCACGGGAAAATTCTTTTTTGCAAAAGCAGGAACGCCATTTCTGCTTTCCTGGGATACCAAAAATCTTTCTTTCAGGAAAGGGGTATCCTTTCTTTCCCCCAATCTGCGAAAGACACTCGGGCCTTACGATATTTCAGACTTTATTGAACACCTCACGGGCAGCCTGGATAATTCTGAACCGCGGTACTCGACGCCGCTGATCCATCTGTGGTTGAATGTGGAGGACAAGAACATAACCAGTCCTTTCGTTGCGATCAATAATGCTTCCTTTACGGCTACCTTTAATAATGAAGCAGTAAAATTCCGGGGACATGAAGATTCAAATACTGTAATCCGCTTTTCCCAGTTTCGGGGCAGCTGGGAGAAACTGAATTTCCACTCTGATTCTGTGGTTCTCAGCAACCTCATTCATCCCAGGATCAAACTGAATGTCATTTCCGATTTTGACCTGGCCATGGCCAAGAGTTTTCTGAATGAAAGTGAGCTGTCTTTTACACAGGGCTCCGGTAAAATCAACCTGGCATATACTGGCTCGCTGGAAAAAAACTTTGACAGTTCCAGGCTTTTAACCGGGACTATTGAACTAACCGGGGCTGGCATTCATTATTTGCCCAGAAATTTATTGTTTTCTCCGGTCAGCGGGATGATCCGCTTTACGGGTAAGGATATGCTGGTGGAAAACCTGGCGCTGCATTCCGGCAGCTCAGACCTGAATATGAATGGGAGCGTGAAAAATATATTTTATCTTTTTAACCACGTCGATGACAAGCTGTTCCTGGACTGGAACATCAGTTCCAACAGGCTGAACCTGGAGGATTTCGCTGGCTTCCTGCGGCAGAAAACAAAACGGGTGGTAATAACAGAAGTAAAGAAGTCGTCGCCTGCCATATCCGTATCGGAATTCACGGGCAAGTTGACCTCATCCGATTTCAATGTGAGTCTGAAGGTCAATAAGCTGAGCTATAAGAAATTCTCCGGTGATAGTTTATTTGCCACCCTGGTCATGAAGGATAACCTGATACAATTAAATAATGTGATCATGAAGCAGGATGGGGGAAGTTTGATTTTGCAGGGCTTATATACAAACGATACGGTTAACAATTCTTTTTCGTTAGCGACCCGGATGAGTCATATTGACGTGAGCAGGCTGTTTTATTCCTTCGATAATTTTGGCCTGGAATCCCTTACCGATAAAAATATACGCGGCAGCCTGTCGGCAGATATTACCATGGAAGGCGGACTGACTCCCCAGGCCCAGCTGGTACCGGACAAACTAATAAGCTCTATAAAATTCAATCTCCAAAATGGGGCGCTGGTCAATTTTAAACCCATGCAGCAAATACAGGAGAAAATACTGAAGAAGCGGAATCTGTCTGACATCCGTTTTGCAGATTTGTACGATTCGCTGGAAGTCCGGGGCGGAAATATTACGATTAACCGGATGGAGATCCGTTCCTCTGTTCTGAGCATGTTTGTGAACGGGATGTATAATTTGAAAACCGGACCCGACATGAGCATCCAGGTGCCGCTGAGTAATCTGAAAGCGAATAAGGATTCAGTACTCGTCAATAAAGGTATTCATAGCCATACGGGCATCAGCGCGCGTTTGCGGGTCCGGACCGGCGCTGATGGAAAACTGGATGTAAGCTGGGATCCGTTTAACAAAGCCACCAAAGAAATGAATGAAAAGACTCAGTTACAATAATTCTGTGATCTGCTATAGTCGACGCAGGATTCGGTCATAGCGAAATGATCCTACTGATATGAATCATTCCGACGAACCCCACGCCCCCCGCGCTTTGGATACACTCTGATTCTTTAATGGTTCCTCGAAATAAATCTATCCCCCGGTATGAGCATTTACTTGTCGGGCCCTCGTTAAAGAGGCCCGTCATGATAACGCCCGGCCGGCGCCTTCGGAAAAAGTAATTGGCCTGATTTGGTATTGTGGATTCCCGGGCAAGGTTATTGAAACAGTTTCATAAAGCTAAACAGGTAAGGTAATTGGCTAACCATCTGCCCCTGTGGATCACAACTAAGAAATTTATAGATAAAATGGCCGGCGGGGAAAGAAATAACCATTGTATTACCTGTTCCTGCAAAGGACAGTAGTCATGAATCAATTAAAACAAAAACATGGAAAAAAGACTGTTAGGGATCATTTTATCAATTCTGGGTATTATTGGCCTCATTCTGGCAGGGGTCAATTTTATGAAAAGCAGCCAGGGGACTAGGAGCATAAAGGAAATTTTACTCTACGGTGTATTGGGAGCTATTTTCTTTTTCGCCGGAATCGGCCTGGTACGTAATACACAGGATAAAGCAACCTAGCATGACGAGACGGGAAAATGCTATGCTGTAGCCGGATAGCAAACCTGGAGAAGAGACGAAGTTAGTATGGGATGTTGTCCGCAATACATTACCTTTAATTGATCTGTTCGTAACCCGTTTTCAATCTTCATAACACCTCAGCCATAACCTTAGGGCTGCCATTCTGCACCCCACTCAAATTCTTAGCTACATGGTATGAATAAAATAAAATCGGATGAGTTGATTATTGCTAACCAGGAACTTGTTTTTCAGGACGGTGAAAGAGAAAAACGGGCAGCAGAATTAATCATTGCCAACAAAGAACTCGCTTTTCAAAACAAAGAGAAAGAAAAACGGGCGGCGGAGTTAATCATAGCCAACAAAGAATTGGCATACCAAAACGAAGAGAAGGAAAAACGTGCGGCAGAGCTAATCATCGCCAACAAAGAATTGGCTTATCAAAACGAAGAGAAAGAAAAACGGGCAGCAGAGTTACTTATAACGAACAGGGAACTTAAACAAGCGGAGGCTGATATTCGTCAATTGAATGAAGAATTGGAACAAAAAGTAGTTGAACGCACTTCGCAATTGGAATCTGTAAACAAAGAACTGGAGTCATTTTCCTATTCTGTATCTCACGATTTACGGGCCCCTATCAGGGCTATCAATGCGTATACCAGAATTTTGATGGATGATTATTCCGAAAAAATGGATTCGGATGGCACGAAAGTTATTCATTCCATCATGCGGAATGCAAAAAAAATGGGCGAACTCATCGATGATTTGCTTGCATTTTCAAAATTGGGAAGAAAACAGGTTACCGTATCAGACGTTGACATGACTGCCCTGGTTAACCATGTCAGGGAGGAATTATTATTTGGGGATGGTGACGTCATACCTGAATTTCATATGAGCAAGCTGCCTCCGGCGAAAGGAGATCAGTCACTCATTAAACAGGTTTGGATCAACCTGATTTCCAATGCCATTAAATATTCGAAGTATAACTCAAAAATAAATATCAGAATCGGGGCCTATGAAAAAGATAATCAGGTGGTTTATTATGTAAAAGACGATGGAGCCGGATTTGATATGTTATACTATGATAAACTATTCGGGGTTTTTCAACGACTGCATTCCCAGGAGGAATTTGAAGGCACAGGTATCGGGCTGGCTATAGTTCAAAAGATAGTGAACCGTCACAATGGAACCGTTTGGGCAGAATCAATTGTAAACGAAGGATCAAGTTTCTATTTCAGCCTGCCAGCTATAAAAAAGGGCATTTAATATATTAATCCACATATTTAGAAAAATGAATTACGATAACATCGAAATTTTATTTGCTGAAGATAGTTTGGACGATGCGGTACTGACCATTCGGGCTCTTGAAAAAAGTGGCTTTACCAACAAACTTCATCATGTGAAAGACGGAGCAGAAGCTTTTGATTTTCTGTATTGTAAAGGACCGTATGCGAGGCGGAATTTCAGTGAAAAGCCTAAACTGATATTGGTGGATTTAAAGATGCCTAAGGTTTCTGGAATACAGGTTTTGGAGAAAGTAAAATCTGATCCGGATTTCAGATCCATTCCCGTAGTGATACTTACCTCATCCCAGGAAGATCCGGACATAACCAGATGTTATTCCCTTGGTGCCAATAGCTATATCGTAAAACCTCTCGACAGCAATAAGTTTTTTGATTCGATAAAAGAGATCGGATTGTATTGGATGATACTAAATCAGCCGGCCCATTAACGGAGGATACAATCAAACTGGATAACTATGACCTTTGTGTAATCAAAACAGGAGAAGAAAATATAGGATTCAAATAACAGGCAAAAATGGTGTCCGAACTTAAAATACTAATACTTGAAGACAACCCGCATGACGTTGATTTGCTTCACCGGGAATTGAAGAAATCGGGGCTAAGTTTTACATCCCGGGTAGTTCAGTCCAGGGGAGAATATGAAAATGCCATTAATAACTTTGCTCCCGATATCATATTATCAGATTATTCACTTCCTGCTTTTGATGCTGTTACGGCCTTCCGAATCAAACAGGATCAGTCGCCATACATCCCTTTTATTATCGTTTCCGGAATTATTGGGGAAGAAAATGCCGTTGAGCTCATTAAAGAAGGGGTTACCGACTACACACCCAAGGATAAGTTATTTACTTTATCTCCTAAAATTAACCGGGCACTCAAAGACTCGGAAGAAAGAAAAGAAAAGAATATTACCACTGAAAAGTTAAAAAAGCAGGCTGCGGAATTGGTTGTTGCCAACAGCGAACTTCATGAAAAAGCCCAGCTTCTGGAACAACAGGAAAAGAAACTGATCAGGATTAATGGTGAACTTCTGCGATTAAATCAGCACCTGGAAAAGAGGGTTTTTGAAAGAACCGTCGAACTGGAAAAACTGATACATGAACTTAAAGACCTTAGTTTATCCAAAGATAAGTTGCTGGCCGTTATTTCCCATGATCTTCGCAACCCATTGCAGGTTTTGCTGCTTGCTTCAGAAGAATTGAGCAGCGAATCGGAAAACAATATTTTCGAATCCATTCAGCCATATGTACAAATCATACATCGCAGCTCTCTGAATATTCTTCAGCAATTAAATGAATTGGTGAACTGGGCAAAATCCCAAAAGAATAAGGCAGCCCTGCATCTTGAAAAAATACGTTTGGTTTCAGCAGTTAATCAGAGTTTGGAATTGTTAAAGGCCAATAGCGGGCAAAAAGATATTGTTTTTGAAAATGGGGTTCCTGCTGATTTGTGTGTACATGCAGATGCGATTATGCTTCGTTCCATTCTTCAGAACCTGGTAACCAATTCCATTAAATATAGTTTCCAGGGCGGGATGGTCCTGGTTTCTGCTCAGCGGCTGGAGATGATGACGGAAGTTTGTATAAATGATTCTGGAATAGGAATGGATGACGATACGAAAGAAAGACTTTTCACCAGGTCCAATTCGTCTTCTGTATCCGGTACAAATAATGAAATGGGGTCAGGACTGGGATTATTACTGGTTAAAGATTTTGTTTCGCAGCTTGGCGGCACAGTTAGGGTGGAAAGTGAAGTTAAAAAGGGGACCTCCATTTACTTTACTCTGCCCGCTTATCTATAAATACCTCAAAGTGACCTCCACCCAAATTATCGAAGCGATGTAAATTGGAAAATATTACAAAGAGTGCGCGGGATGCCTCATTGAGGTGTTTACCCAATGAAGTCAGGCAGGCCGTTTACGTTGGGTCATTTTATTTCTCACATAGATGAACGAACTCGTCACAGTTCGCAAAAAAGCAGACCAAACTTCGAAATGACGAACACAGAGCCAGTCGTTATGTGCTCACAGCCCTGTGTAGAATATCTCGAAAGTTGATATGCAACGTCGTTCATTTAAAGATCTGAGTCTGCCAGTTGAAATGTAACCGGTACTTCCATTCTGGTTTTTACCTTTTTATCGTGCACCGTGCCAGGAGTCCACATGGGCATATTATTAAATACGCTCAATGTCTGGTTCACTATGTCGTCACCCAGAATTTTGCCGTCCATTGCCTGTGGTTTTATAACTTTTCCATGTTCATCCACAACGAATGTGACGTGCACTGTGCCACTTGTGCCATTCTCGATGGCCGCCTGTGGGTATGTGATATATTTATTGATGTAAATGGACAAAGCAGCTTGTCCACCCGGGAACTCAGGTGATTTTTCGGCCCGGTTGTATACACCATGTGCGTCTTTCACCATTTTTGCACTGTTGTCCATAGGCATAACGACGAACATTTGTCCTTTCTTTTTCTTCATTGTCTTTACGCTTGCGGCAGAATCAGTGACCTTCGTCGCAGACGCTGCGGTCGTTAAGCTGTCGTTTGCTGTTTTATCTGAGCTGTCGGCTCCGTTACAGGCCATCATCCCAAAAATTATGGACATGATAACGCTTCCTTGCATGAGTCTGTTGGTTGTTTTTTGTTTCATACTGGCAATTTGCTTATTGATATGTATAACAAGAGTCAAAAACCGGGCCTTGCCACTAATCAGAGGGTGGGGCCTGCATTTTCACTCATCGGAAGATGATCTCATGGAAGAAGTGCTGACATCGGTTCCCACCAGGCACCCAGTCTGTCCTAAATTGTTCTTTGTTGAATACTTCTCATAACCTTGTTCAGTTCCGGCTGTTCGTCGTAGCACACAGAGCGGTTTGAAATTACTTATCGGCAGTTTATAAGGTGATCATTAGCCAATTGAACCCATGCGGGAAGGTGATTTGACTATTGGCAGGATATTGGGCGACTTTGAATTCATCCTTCGATAGTGTGAATTATGTAACTAGTTGACAGTTTTATGCAAGTGGAAGATGTTATTAAGGAGGAGGTCATTATCAAAATTTAATTTGGAGATTTTGCGTGGTATGCGCATTTCCAGGTTTCACGTCAAAAAGATAAGTTTTGGTTTTGGGGCTGTTGCCTACACTCGTTGCGACGATCGAATATTTCCCCGGCTTTAAAAAAATGGTTCCGTTATCATTTTGCGTCAAATCCCAATCGATCACTTCATCTAAATCTAAATTCGTGATTTTGATCTTGCACGACTCATCTGCCGTGAAATTTATTGACAGTTGCGCCACCCGTTTTTTTTGACCTGTTGGCGTTTGAATTGTATGATCCTGTTTTTCTGCTGCTTGAATCGGCGCTAAATGAGCATTCTGTGGAATTTGGGGATTTTTACTATCAGCTCGTAGAGCATCCGCAGGTTGATACCGGGGCGCTGACATAAGGATTGCGCTGGGAATCGTATCATTTCGTTGAACAACGACTGGTTGGGTCGTTTGATTTCTATATTTCGGTGTGGGATCGGATGATCGTGCTTTCCGGAAATAAAAAACCAAAATGGGAAGTCCAACGATAATCATCGTAATGATTAAGATGGGGCGCACCATAGCGGCTGTTTGTTTCCTGATTGCGATCATTCCGCTTTTTATGCTTCTTTTTTGTTTTGCCGCATTGACTCTTATCAAATACATAGAATAATTGTCCGGTTTATTTTCTAAAGCCAATCGCCTGAAAGACCCGGTCAGGTCGCTATTTGCTTTATCGTTTTGGCTGACCAATAATTTGATATCATCATCTGTTACATGCTCTATTAAACCTTTACTGCAAAGCAAAAAATAATCACCATCCCGTAGGTCCTTTATCCATTTTGTTTCTGCATATATTGGTGAACGATCAGCTTTGATGCCGCGTGCACTGGCGGTATTCCACGAATGATCTTCAGTTCTAAAAAGAATTACGCCTCCCCGTAAATGATAAATCCGGCTATCTCCGCACCAGGACATGAGCGCCTTTTGATTATATAGAATAAGCATTGAAAAAGTTGTGGCCAGATCAGTATCTAATCTGTTTTTCCGGGCATAACCAATCAATCGCTCTCTGGCTCTGATTAACAATTTATCGATCAGTTCTTCGGACATTTTCTGTTCGGCAAATTTCAAAGCCTTCGCTGCCATAAATTGGCAGATCAGTTTACTCGCGATTCCGCCGTTATGGAAGCTTCCAGCGCCGTCACAAACAATGAAAACCTTGTCATGCACGGTAGCCTTTCCGGCAACAGGCCATATGTAATCCTCCTGTTTGCCATCGATGCCGGCCTCAAATAAATAATATATGCTTCCAGGAATCATATTGTCCATTTCATTTATTCATGCGCGCAACCAGATCTGCCCGGCACCGGATGGTTTCCATATTATCACTGTCATATTCGTAAGATTTGGCGTAGTCTTTCAGCGCATCATGGTAATTCCTGACCTGCTCGTTATAAGATCTTGTCAACTGTCCCAATTTGTCATAGCATTTTGCCCTCCCTAAATAATAATCGGAATTGGAATAATTAGCATTCACCCCGGGCTTTTTGAGCAGTTCTGAATATCCCTTAATAGCAGCCATATAATCTCCAGCTCTGTATTTCTCTTCCAGATCAGTTAGTATCCTGGAGGAAGTATTGAGTTCTTTTATCCGGGCCTCATAAATATCTTTTTTCTCTGGCGCGAGCTCTATTGCCCTGGTGTACAAATCAATGGCTGTTTGGTAATTTCTTTTTTTCTCTTCCAGACGGGCCTGATCAATATATTGGCTGAATTGAGCTGCAGAGTCCATTGTTTCATCGATGAGCCCGGAGGAATTGGTTTGATTTATAACCTCCGTTACTACGACATTGTCTACAGCATCATTCAGGGTATCGGCCGGATTGAAGAAACCAATTCTTGAAATATATAAAAGCCACTTGTTGTTCGTGCTTCTTTTTATAAAAATCTCTGCTACCCGTTTTGCAGGCTGGTACGGGATAGACGGTTTTGACATACATATATTTTTGAAAAAGGATGTGAAATAGACATTGATGTACATATTCTTTTTGCCTCTTTTAACACGGGAAGATTGGACATCGCTGAAGGATACAGAATTTTCATCTCTCTTTCCATAAAAGGTATTAAAAGCGTTTAGATATTGGATAGCGGTCAGCTCGGGAGCATTCGATGAATTTGAGTAATCAGGATCGCTAATATCATCAGCAATGGCAATTTGTTTATTCAGAAATAATTGTTTGTCATTGGCTTCAAAACTCTGGTTGATCAACTCCTTAATATCGGTGCTTTCAGCGCCTGCATAAGATATCGTATTGAGCAGGTTGTTAAAGTACCTCCCGATTATAATTTCTGATTTTGATTTGATGAGCTTTACGTCGTTCGTAGTAATCGTATCCTGGGCACAGCATATGTGAACCAGGCAATTGAATCCAACAAAGAAAAGAATTACCTTCATTTTTGAGCCTTAGTGACCACTTAATAATTTGCTTCTGTAGTTATCCATCCCGACCGAAGAAACTTTCTCGATATGATTAATCAGCCAGCCCGAGTTTAGCTCCTCCCTTTGGAAATCCTCTACAGTAAATATCCATTTGTCAGCCAATAAAAAATGATATTTGATTTTTATGACGTTTATAAATTCAATTTCGCGATTCAAAATGGCATTGTAAAATTCCAGCATATTGGACCATTTCATATAAGAGCTTTCAAAGTAATCGGATAAATTCTCTTTGTCCTCAAAAACCCTTTGTAAGGAAACAAAATTGGTACCGTTGCTCGTCGGGCTGATGATTTTTGTTTTAATCTTACTTTGCGTCATTTCTGTTACAACGATCTTCGATTTTAAGGTACTGGAGCCGACGGCGACAATCATCCATTTAGATCCTTTATTTTGGGTCATCACCATTTTCACTATGACCGGAATTACAATATCAGAAGATTGGTATTTGAATTTGCATGTCAGTTCAGCATACCAGTCGTCTCCGTAATAATCGAGATAAATGGGCTTTTTCTTCTTTGTAACGTCTGAAACAAATGTATTGATCAAAACGCTGTCCTTCGACTCATTGTCGAAGTTGAACAAACTCCTGATCAATCGTTCCCTTGGAATATTGAATTTAACATGATGGGCCTTGTAAACGCCTCTTATGAATGAGCCCTGTTCGTCATTAAACCGCTCAAAAAATTCATCTATTTCCTTAACCTCGTACACAAAATGTTTTTCCTTGGCATTTTCATTATTTGAAATCACCTGGCTAAAAAGGCGATGATGACAAAAAGAAAAGGAAATAAATATCAAAAATTTTAGAACATCTGTTTTTGCCATATGAACATGCGATTACCCTTTTGGCCTTTTCGTTCCCAGTATCTCAACATCCGATAACAGCACATCCCATTGTTGGATGGCATTGCCCCGGAGATTTCTTTCGTAAACAATCAGTTGGACCTCGGTCGTTTTTTTTGTTTCATCCTCATAAACCAAACGTCCATCGTTATAACCGCGGAAAGTCTGTTCAAAGCTGACCAATCCATAATACCTGCCGTCGGCTCCTTTGCGAATATTGCTAACGTAGTCCACGTGGGAGAACGTGATGACAACACGATCGTATCGAAGGTTTCTGAATTTCTCCAGGAAATCCCGG
>DATCAO010000154.1:0-2831 GCA_036512575.1 Puia sp. | reverse complement strand
TACCTGATCATTCATTCCCTGAGAAAATATTACGAATACTACGGCGACAAATACCAATTTGAATTTCCGGCGGGTTCCGGAAATACCCTCAACCTGAAACAAATTGCCAACCAGCTGACCCGGAGAATTCTAAAGATTTTTGAAAGAAATGATGAAGGACAATTTCAATATCACGACAGCCATCATACGAACTGGTCAGAAGAACATTTCAAAGAGCATCACCTGTTCTACGAATTTTTTCATGGCGACACCGGTCAGGGCCTGGGCGCTTCACACCAGACCGGCTGGACGGCGCTCATCGTAAATCTATTGCTGGAAATGGACGAGGATTAATTTGTCACTCAGCGTTACTGCGTTATGTCTCATTGATTTCCCCATCGCTAAAAAGCAGTTTGCCTAAGGGAAAACACTTATAAATTCCCTTCCCCTACTATTCGTATCGCGGAAGTGTAATCGATTAAGAATAACATCACTTTATGTTTTCCGCCTGCTTAAATCTTATAACTTTAGCGACAATAAAATCGAATTCAATGAAAACCATTCTACTTTTTACTTTCGTCATGGCCATGGTGAATGCCACAACTGCCCAGATACAATATGGTGTTAAAGCGGGATTGAATCGTGTAAGTCTTAACTATTCAGGGTCAGCTATCAATGATCTCGGCGTCAGATATGATTTCAATGCAGGAATATTTGCTTCGGTTCCTTTATTCAGTAATTTTTACCTGCAGCCTGAACTGATGTATTCCGGGCAGGGAAGCGGCTTTACCGACAGCATACCTGCAGACGCAAACTATAACTACCTGAATGTACCGGTACTTTTTAAATATCAACATACTTCCGGGTTCTTCGCTGAAACCGGACCGCAGATCGACTTCTTACTCAGTGCCGAATTGAAATCAGATGGACATTCGATAGACAACAAGAATTACACCCAGTCCACCGATTTCTCCTGGGTTTTGGGAATAGGTTACAAAATATCATCCATTAACACGGGTATTGATATGCGGTATAATTTCGGATTAACGAATACGATTAAGGCCAGTAGTGCAGCAGGAACTGCGAAAAATTCGGTTTTCCAACTCGATCTTTTTTATCAGTTTAAAAATCTCTGAGCTATTCCTACTTTGGTCAAGCTTTTACCCTGACTGGTAAACGTGAGGAAATATTCCGAAGATATAGGCCCTCGCCATTACCCGCTATATCATATACTATGCGCATCCTGATATTCACCGTCGCTTTTCATTTTTTCATTTTGAATGGAATATGCCAAACCAGTTATTCAGGATTGGTTGGCAAGGATACGATCGAACTGGTCACAGATATTGATAGATACTCCCATGGTAATGTTAATGCCATTTATTCATTCAGGAAAAATAATGAGCCGATAGTTCTCAGGGGCAAAATCACCGAAAATAAATTGACGTTTTTCGAAGTTTCCCGGGATTCTATCGGTTTAACCTTTGACCATTTTGACATGAATCAAAAAAACATTAACGGGACCTGGACAGATTATAAAGCAAAAAAGGAACTTACAATAACCTTACATAAGGATTTTGATATTGACTATAGTGACAGTATAGAATGGAAGGATAAAGAAATCATTCAGCCCGTTTCTTTTAAAAATCAATATTTTAAATTGATCATATCCAAAAAAAAAGGAGACTTCGATGCTTATGTGAGTGGCGTTAAAATTATTCAGAAAAAAACAGATAGTTTACGTCAACAGGTAGACCTGGATTGTCAACTAATAGGTCTGAATAATATTTCACTGAGCGACTATAACTTTGACGGGTACCTGGATTTCTCAGTTTTTGAACACAGTTATGCAGGACCCAACACTTCGAGTGTATACTTTTTATACAACCCCAGGACCAAACGCTATTTTAAGAGCAGCTTTTCGGGTGTGTCCCTGGAATTTGATACCAAATCAAAAACCATATTCGAGCGCAATCAATGTTGTGGCGGAAGCACAATAACTACCGCAATTTATCGGGTGGTAAAGAATAAAATGGTGCTTATTGGACAACATTGTTATATCTGGGATGAAAAAAAGCAGGACCTTGTTGAACATAAAATGAAGGATTGTGAATAACTATTAATATGAGCCGAATAAAACTATCGCGATAACTATTGGGGGGAGCTTCACCGGCCGATCATCAAAATATCCGCACTATTTCGTTCCCGTTTTCGAAGCCAGGAACTCAATCGCTTTCAGATCCGGCATTTTTTCAGAATAACAGGGCTCATCCAGGATCATGATCTCGAAGGTCTTCGTATTATAGGGTTTCCATTCTGGAAGTCCTTTTCCATTGGGATTTCCTGTAGCAGCGAAATGGACCCAATAGGACGACATGGCATCGGCCAGTTGATGATCTGCGGGCTGCCAGGGACGGTTAAGGAATTTCAGGTTATCATAGGCATAGGGTATTTCGCCCCCGTGAAAAGCACCATATTTCGCATACTCACCCATTCCCGGCACCTTATGGGTGAACCGATAGACATACACTTTTGCACCCTGCTCGCTCTGCATATTTGCCCAGATAAAATTCTGCGAGCCCAGGGTCTGATCGCTGCTCATTCTGTATTGAGAAACCATGGCCACGGAATCATTGGTGGCCGGATAATTTTCGAGGGCAGATGCTGCATACGGTCCATATTGATCATGCATTTCCTTTTTAAATGCTTCCGCATTTTTTACGCTGCCGAAGAACATCAATTCCTCCTGGTTCCACCCCGTTAGCAGGGGAACTTTATTTTCCTTTCCTGCTGCAAACAGGGCCGCCATGGGCGCCGGCAGCACATAACCATCGACGATAGCACCCCAAATG
>DATCAO010000153.1:0-2190 GCA_036512575.1 Puia sp. | reverse complement strand
ATCGGGATCCGGGTACCAGTATGAAGCCCGGCACGTGGGTGAATGCCTGCGAAAGGGTTTAGCAGAAAGCCCGGTCATGACCCATGCCGACAGCCTGCTGATTATGGAAACGATGGACCGGATACGTTCAGCTGCAGGAATACATTATACAGTTGACGATCTTATGTAAAACTCAATTGCAGTCGATCTGAATCATCAGCTTCCCGAAGCGATGGTAACCGGAATTTTTTTTTCAACAATACGATTGTATTTTTCTTCGTCCACGGAAAACTCCGATTTAGAAATCACCACGGTGGCTACTGCGTTTCCGATAAAATTGATCAGTGCCCTGCCCTCACTCATAAACCGGTCCACCCCGATCAACAGGGCCAGCCCTTCGATTGGAATCACTTTCATTGCCGTTAATGTGGAAGCCAGAACGACAAAACCGGCGCCGGTAACTCCTGCTGCACCTTTACTGGTGACCAGCAAAATGCCAATGATAACCAGTTGCTGGCCCAGGCTGAGATCAATGCCAAATACCTGTGCAAGGAAGATCA
This sequence comes from Puia sp., assembly GCA_036512575.1. Classification (GTDB taxonomy): domain Bacteria; phylum Bacteroidota; class Bacteroidia; order Chitinophagales; family Chitinophagaceae; genus Puia. The sequence goes on along the minus strand of DATCAO010000153.1, from coordinate 1,651 downwards.
CACACATGCTGAGGTAAATGGTCGTGCCATCCAGATTAAAACTGTACCCGGTGGGGATGACCAGTCCCACAACCTCTTTTTCACAGCCTGCAGCTTCGAGCTTTTGCATAACCGAAGGCAGACCGGCTTCACTACTGCTGGCACTGAAAACAATCAGGATTTCATCCTTGATATAAGCAAGCAGCCTCAACAGACTAAATCCATAAAAACGACAGATGCCGTTAACTATTACGAAAATAAAAAGCAGGCCGGTTAAATAAAAACAAGCCATCAGTTTGCCTAATACAAAAAGGCTTTTAAATCCAAATTTACCAATGGTATAGGCCATTCCGCCAAAGGCCCCGAATGGACTGAGCCTCATAATGATCTTCAGAATATTGAAAACAACCGCATTAATTTTATTCAGTCCTTCGATCATCGTTTTGCCGGCAGTACCCAATTGTTTCAGGCCGATGGCAAAAAGCACACTGAAAAATAAAATCTGTAAAATATCTCCGCGCGCAAACGAATCGAAAATATTCGATGGCACAATATGCGAAATGAAATTTCCCCAGTTGAACGATTCAGCCTGTTTCGCATATTCCGTAACCTGTGCATTTTGTCCGCCTGTATGCGACACCCCTGCACCCGGCCTCACCAGATTGGCAACGATCAGCCCGATCACGAGCGCTACAGTAGAAACGATTTCGAAATAAACAAGCGCCTTAATCCCTACCCTGCCCACTTTTTTCATGCTTCCCGCCCCGGCAATACCGGTCACAATGCTGCAAAAAATCACCGGGGCGATGACCATCCGGATCATGTTGATGAACGTATCACTGATCAGAAAAGCAACCGGAGCAAAGGAAGGAAATAACCGTCCGGTAATAATACCCAGGGTCATGCCGATGAGCACCTGGACGTAAAGTATTTTTAAATATTTCATTATTGCGGAAGAACAAATTAGCTATTGGTTGTTAGTTGTTAGTTGTTAGTTGTAAGCGAAAATCGATCAATAACTAATAACTTATAACTAACAACTATTTAAGCGCTGCATCCACAATCACCTGTGCTTCCCTAAGCATTTCATTGAGGTGATCGCGACCGCGGAAACTTTCAGCATAAATCTTGTAGATATTTTCCGTACCGGAAGGTCTTGCAGCAATCCATCCATTTTCAGTTTCCAGTTTGAGACCGCCGATAGAAGCATTATTTCCCGGCGCCCTGGTAAGTACACCGGTAATTTTTTCACCCGCCATCGTCTTCTGCGTAATCTGATCGGGATTTAGTTTTCCGAGTTTCGCTTTTTGTTCCGGAGTGGCGGCGGCTTCCACCCTGTCGTAAGTGGATTCTCCCAGTTCATCAGCCAGCGTTTTATAGATTTCACCAGGATCTCTTCCGGTGGCCGCAGTCATTTCAGCGGAAAGCAGCGCCGGTATGAATCCGTCCTTATCCGTTGTCCATACTTCTCCGTTGAGCCGGCAGAAACTGGCACCCGCACTTTCTTCTCCAACAAATCCGAGGGATCCGTCGATCAGTCCGTCCACAAACCACTTGAATCCGACAGGCACTTCATATAAGGGATGATTCAGTTTTTTTGTAACACGGTCAATCATTCGGCTGCTCACGACGGTTTTCCCAATGGCAATATCCTGTTTCCATCCTGGCCTGT
>DATCAO010000152.1:0-5016 GCA_036512575.1 Puia sp. | reverse complement strand
CGCCAACCGCCAACCGCCAACCGTCATCCGTCAACCCTTCCTGGGGATCCATATACTGGCAGTATTTCGAAAACCTTGATAAAATAAGCAGTGCACAAACCCAATTGTCCATTACCAAAAATCTGTTCATTGAAAAAGATGCAGGCAAAGGACCGGTGCTCGAGGCCGTTACCGAACAAAATAAATTGAAGCCGGGCGACAAACTGATCATGCGCATTGTATTGAAAACGGATCGTGACCTGGAATACATACATCTGAAAGATATGCGGGCGGCCTGCCTTGAACCCGTCAACGTGCTGAGTGGTTATCAGTGGCAGGACGGACTTGGATATTACGAAACAACCCGGGATGCCAGCACCAGTTTTTTCTTCGACCGGTTGCCCAAGGGAGATTATGTTTTTGAATATCCGGTGTTCGTAACAACAGCAGGGAATTATAGTAACGGGATCAGCAGCCTGGAGTGCATGTACGCACCTGAATTCGCAGCGCACAGCGAAGGCATCCGGATACAGGTGGAATCAAAATAAAATGGAAGAAAAAGAAGTATTAATCGTAGGGCAGGGACTGGCAGGAACCTGGCTGGGTTACTGGCTGCATAAAGCGGGTATTTCATTCCGGGTAATTGATCAGACCAATTCCGACGGCGCATCAAAACGCGCAGCGGGATTGATCAATCCGGTTACCGGGCGACGAATGGTCACGACCTGGATGATTGATGAGCTCATGCCTTTTGCCAGGAGCGCTTACGGAGAGCTCGGATCTTTTCTGGATCAGCAATTGATTGAAGACATTTCTGTAATCGATTTTTTCCCCAGCGTGCAGATGTTACAGGCATTTCAAAAACGATTTGACGAAGACCCCGAATACCTGACACCCGGCGATGATCGCGAAAAATATGCTCACTGGTTCAGGTATGAGCTGGGCTGGGGAGCAATTAGCCCCTGCCTGTTGGTTAACGTAGAAAAATTATTGACCGCATGGCAGTCCTGGTTGAAGATGAACAACCAATTGACGGAATCAGTATTCGATCTTTCGAAACTTCGGGTCACTCAGCAGGGTGTTGAATATTCGGATATACAAGCAGGTTATATCATTTTCTGCGAGGGCAAATCCTCGGCTTCAAATCCCTATTTCGATAAACTGCCCTTTGCCCTGAACAAAGGAGAGGGGATGCTGGTGGAAATCAATGAGCTTCCGCAGCACGCTGTATTTAAAAAAGGCATGAGCCTGGTCCCTTACAGGGAGAATATTTTCTGGCTCGGATCTTCCTATGAGTGGTCATTCGAAAATGACCAGCCCACCGAATCCTTCAGGATACAGGCCGAAAACTGGTTGAAGCATTTTTTAAAATTGCCCTACCGGATTCTGGAACATTTTGCCGCCATCCGGCCAGCAACACTCGAACGCAGACCCTTTGTGGGCTTTCATCCTTCATTTCCCCAAATCGGCATCCTGAATGGCCTGGGCACCAAGGGCTGTTCGCTGGCGCCTTATTTTGCCAGACAACTGGCAGATTATTTGCGGGAAAGAAAAGAAATTAACCCACTTGCTGACATCAAACGCTTCGGGAAAATTTTAACCCGCCCGCTTTAGCCGGTACCGCACTGGCTTAAGATGACGTAATTATCCGGATAATTGCTGGCATGTTTTAAAATGTACACCCCGAATCCTTCGGAATTGAACCTGACCTTCTACCGGGTTTGTTCGCTATGTGTTCGCTATGTGTTCGCTATGCATTCGCTCAGCTAAGCGAACAAACTACGAAGGGTGTACCCGGTTTTAGTCAACTCTTACGGAAAAAATCCTCTTTAAATGCAGGTATCAGGTAGAACGCTATGAAAAACGGGGACACTGTTTTGTTCAGTCTCCCTTCGTGTGGGTTTCAATGGATTACGGCGGAACTCGTGCAAATTTTATTCCGATCGAAGACTATTGACCGGATTGGCAACAGCCGATTTTGCTGACTCGTAACTCACTGTACACCAGGCGATAAATAAAGCAGTAGCCGCGGCAAGCGCGAAAATCCACCAGGAGATATCCACGTGGAAAGCAAATCCCTGCAGCCATTGGTTCACCATATACCAGGAAATGGGTATCGCGATAAAAATGGCGATGACAATCACACGGGTAAAGTTAGCTGACAAGAGATAAAAGATATTGAAGATCGACGCGCCAAGCACTTTCCGAACGCCTATTTCTTTGGTTCTTTGTTCCGCGATAAAGGCGGACAAGCCATACAAACCGAGACAGGAAATAAATATAGCCAGGATGGCAAACACATTGAAAAGACTCCCGATTCTTTGTTCTCCTTTGTAAAGGTTTGCGAGATCTTCATCCAGAAAAGCATAATCAAATGGATATGCCGGATTGAGTTGTTGGCATATTTTCTCCAGGGCCTTGATGGTTGCATCTGTATTGCCCGGCTTGGTTCTTACAAAAATAAAACCACCATATCTATTGGGAAGTAATATTAAAGGTTCTATGGGTTGCTGTATGGGTTTGAAATTGAAATTTTTCACGACTCCGATTATTGTTCCCTTAACGCTTCCAAATCTCAAAGGTTTCCCCACGGCATTCTTTACGGTCATTCCCATTACTTGAACGGCTTTTTCGTTCAACACGAAATTTGAACTGTCTCCTTTGAAGACATTCGAAAAACTGCGCCCGCTTAAAAGGGTCATTTGAAATACATTCGTGAAATTTTCATCCACATTCATGGAGGGGATAACAATCTGCGACTTAGGATCCTTGCCTTCCCATTGTATATCGACGGAACCGGTAATCAAATTGGTTGGAAGATCCGAACTAATAGAATAGTCATTCGTGAGCGGGTGTTGTTTTAATTCGCTTTTTATTGCATCCAGTTTATTCCAAAGCTCACCGGTCATGGGTACATAGATCAGGTTTCGCTTTTCGAAACCCAGGTTCATATTTTTTATGAAATGAAGTTGTTTGTAAACAACGGATGTTCCTACCAGCAAAACAATTGAAACAATAAATTGTATGACGACCAGGGCATTACGGAAAACCAGGTTGCCCCCAATCGATTTCCCTTTTCCCTTTAATACTTTCGCAGGTTTGAAACCTGACAGATATACCGCAGGGTAAATGCCTGAAATCAATCCTGTCGCCAGGGCCAGACCCAGCAGGCCCAATATTATTTTGATGTCGAGGTCACGAAGATGAACTGATTTGTCGGAGAGCCCGTTAAAAGCAGGCATGAGGGCCCAAACCAATATCATGGCGATAAGAAAAGAAAGCAATGAAATGACGATGGCCTCACCCAAAAACTGCCCGATAATCTGGTAGCGTCCAGCGCCCACCACTTTACGAAGACCAACTTCTTTTGCCCTTCTGGCTGAGCGGGCAGTCGATAGGTTCATGAAATTAATGCAGGCCACAACGAGGATGAAGAGCGCAACAATGAAAAATATGTTTACGTATTGCATATTGCCATGACCAGGAAGATCCACCTGCAATCCCGGAGTCAGATGAATGCTTTGTAAAGCCTGGAGGTGGAAATTGATTTTCAAATCTTTTATCCTGGATGAGTAAATATGATCTATTTCATTACAAATTCTTGACAGGCCGTCAGGAGACCTGTTCGATTTCTCGTCCAGCAACAGGTAAGTGTAGTAGTTGAAATTATCCCAGACATGATTAACCAGGTCATAGTCTGAATTTTCTATGGCCGAAATGGGAATAATAAAATCGAACTGAAGATGAGAATTGGAAGGTATATTGGCCAGAATACCGGTTACCTTATAATTATCCTGGTTGTCTTTTCGAATGATCTTACCCAGAGGATCTTCCGCACCAAAATATTTCCGGGCCATATCCTGTGTAATCAAAATCCCGTCTGGTTTTTCCAACGCGGATTTTATATTGCCCCGGATCAACGGGAAATTGAACATGTCCAGGAAATTAGAATCGGCGTAGATCAGTTTTTTTTCCTGGAATTTATGGGTTCCGAATTCAAACAAGGCGCTTTGCGGTTTGCTGATTCTTGTGAGATTTCTGATGACCGGCATTTGAGTTTTCAGTACCGGTCCGAACCCTGCCGGACTAACAGCTGCTTTAAAATCTCCCGCATTACCAGTTAGCCTGTATATCCGGGCGGCATTTTCGTGGAACTGATCGAAACTCAGCTCATCCCTGACCCAAAGCAGGATGAAAATACTGCAAGCCATGCCGATCGCCAGACCGGAAATATTGATCAGAGAAAAGGCTTTATGCCTTACCAGATTCCGGATGGCGATTTTCAGGTAATTAAATAACATGGGAAAAACTTGTACGATGGACTGGTACCAATTGGATGCCGTATTAATAATAGATTAATATTCAATCTCTTATTGCTAAAGAAAGGCATTCATTGTACGATTTCGATACAAGAACTGTTCGATTGAGGCGGGGCTAATTCAGGCTTTCTTCTTCCTTTTTCAGTGATTTTAGTATAAAATGGGCTTTGCCGGAATTGTTACTCCGCATCTGAAGCGGATCCTGACGCAGCAGGCTGACCATGGCCTGGTATAAATCCGGCAGTTCATGTTTCAGGCAAACCGGATTTTCGAAGAAGGTTTCTACGGAAACGGCCCAGAATTCATGGTAATTGACCGCCGCATACTCGCCCAGCAGGTTACGCTTTCCCTCCTGCATGGTGGCAAAAATAGGGCGGGCTACTTTGGAGAAATTCTTAAATTCTTTTTTAAAGTGTTTGTCCTCTTCAGTTTCAGTGATAAACGTCACATAAGCCAGGGCATGCCCCATTTCGTGGAGACCGACATTACAATTCGGCGTCAGGCCGCTGATGCCCTTGATAAAATTATCCCAGGAGAGATAAATACCGCTCTGATCCACATGCCCCATAAAAGGCCGGGAATAAAAGCCATAGTGGTAATCGTCTTTCAAAACGAAAATATCATTGAAATAATTCAGCATGTATTTGTCCAGCCCGAAGGTGAGCTGGATGGCTACGGCACTGATCAGGATGGGCATTTCTGCACTTTCCCTCACTTC
>DATCAO010000151.1:0-6132 GCA_036512575.1 Puia sp. | reverse complement strand
GGTGAGTCGCCGTTTGCATCCCTGGCCGTTTTATCTGCACCATGTTCCAACAAATAAGAAATCGTTTTTTCATTAGCATAGGCAGCGGCCCTGTGGAGCGGCGTCTCTCCTTTCGTTCTGACATCGCGCATGAAGGCTCCGGTTTCAATGTCCGGAATCGTTTTTGCATTTGGGTCTGCACCTTTACCAATAAGCAATTTGACCGTATAGAAATAATAAGGCCGGCCGGCTTTTGAAAGCGCGCCGTGCAAGGGTGTCTCATTGGTTTTATCTACACGTGCATTAACATCGGCGCCCTGGTTGATCAAAAAATCACAAACCTTCCAGTGCCCGAAGAAAGCCGCATTTCCCAATTCATTATTCAGGTTGATGCTGTCGAGATTACCGCCCGTCTGCAACACTGCCTTTAATCCCGTCATGTCGTTATAATAGACCAGCCATTGCAAAGGTTTTACCTGTCCTTCATGCAATAATTCTTTCCAATCCGGCCTGGTCAATAATTCCAGGATGAAGTCGGTTCTTCCGCGACTGATCAACTCGATAAGTTTTTTGACTTCCATAATTGTTTGTTTTGCAGGCGCTGTTTAGAAATACTCCAAGTGAACGGGGCTGTTGGTTAAATTACGAAAAACATCAATCATCCATTTATCCTTAACCAACTATTACTATGGCCATCTGATTTCTTTTTATTTTCTTTGGAAGATGGAACCCCAAAACAACGACCTGAGAGCCATCCGCATTCTCTATTTTGCCCTGCTGATCGGGCAGCTGATATTTGCCCTTATCGTGACCGCATTGGTTGAAACCGGAACACTGGGAACCGGGAATCATGAACTGGGTCCGGTGTTGCAGGTCGCCATCATCGTGATCGCCGCAACCACCATCCCCGCGTCATTTTATCTTTTCCGGAAGCGCCTGGCAGACATCAACCCCGAAGAGGAGTTGGGAAAAAAACTCGAGCTGTATCGCGCAGCCCTGATCATCAGGATGGCGCTTTGTGAAATGCCCGTTCTCTTTGCCATCATCGTTTATTTTATTACGCACGACCGTTCCTTTCTCTGGATCACCATCATCCTCGTCGCCAACTTCCTGTTCATCTACCCGTCGAAAAATAAAATCATCAACCAGCTCCAGCTAAACAGCAGTGAACAATCTGCGCTGGGCATGGACTAGTCTGGAATTAAAAATATCAATCTGGGATTCTAGTCTATTTTTAAATTAAACAACGCCTGCTTGATTTCGTCGAGTTCCTGTTCACTAGCAAAATTAATGGTGAGTACAAAAGTCACCCTTCTGAATTGTTTAATTGTCGAAATCTGAGTGGTAATACATAGGTAGAGGAGTAAACGTACAGCTTATTAAAGTTATGCGTACATTATACTTTAAAATGTAACGAGTGAAATTGCCATTATTAATATCGACCTGTGTCCTTATAATCGGAGTTTCCGGACAAAAAAACAGAATTGACTTACTTTGTCATAAATGGAGATAAATAGGAATCAAAAGTTTCGGTAAAGATTACCATGGAATTGACAAGTCCATGTCGGAACTCATTTGGTTCAGGAATGACGGAACTTTCGAAAAAGAGCTCTATGGAAATTTAAAATTCAAGGGGAAGTGGTTGTTCAGTAATGATTCGTCTAAACTGGCATTTGTCATTACTGAGATGAATGGAACATCCATGTCTGGGAATGATTCATTTGACAACAGGTTTGCTAATGATTCTATACTCAGACTTACGAGTGACACTTTTATTGATGCGCATTTGGCATATTTCGGAGAGCAAAGAACTTATGGACATGATGATTTGTATTATGTAAGAGAAAATTAATATTACATTTTAATTCTGTATATCTGTTCGAGGTAACTACGCGAAAAATCCTCAGCAATACCCAATAATTAAATGAAATACTACTTTGAACTTCAATGCAGAAGATCACTCAGAATGATAAAGGATTTTGGATTAAATCCATATATCGGGGTATTGTCCGGCGTTGCAATGTTTGTCTTTATGTCTGTCATTTTTTTCAAAAAGGTAGCTTATCCCCATTACATCTATCCATCTCTGGCAATCCTTTCCTTAATACCGCTTGGAAATACATCACGCAACGAGTTCTTGAAAAATACCTTTTTGGAGAAGCCTTACATTATGATCAGACCAATGGAAAATGTGATCTGTGTATTCCCATTTTGTATTTTTCTATTCTTTCAAAGACATTATTTAATATCCATCTTGACATTTGCAGCCGCAATCCTCCTGTCATTTTTTAATAAGGTCAGTCGGCCGGACTTCGCAATCCCCTCACCTTTTTCCGGAAGGCCTTATGAATTCACGACCGGATTCCGCCGCACCTATATTCTGTTCATTGCCATTTTCATTTTAACCGCCATTGGTATTTATTATAGAAATTTTAATTTGGGAATATTCTCTCTGCTGATGCTGTTCCTGGTCTGCTGTAGTTTCTATTCGGTTAACGATCCCATATTCTATGTTTGGATTCACGCCCAGTCACCGGATAAATTTTTGCAAAAGAAAATAAAGACCGGTTTATTATATAGTTTATGTCTTAGTTTGATAGTCGCCATACCTTTGCTCATCACCTGGCCGGAAATGGGATTTTGGACCCTCGCCGTGATGCTGATCGGGTTCCTTTATATGATCGTGGTTATATTATCCGTATTTGCAAATTATCCGGTTCCTCCCACGGTATCCCAGAAAATCCAGACGATCGGCTCCATGTTGTGCCCACCCTTATTACTATTTGTAATTCCCAATTTATATTACCAGGCATTGGGCAGACTAAATGTTTATCTAAAATGATAAAAATTGATTTAATTTCCAAGTCCTATGATGGTCATGCCGTATTGCAGGATATCCGTTTGGCTTTTCAGAAAGGAGAAATACACGGAGTCGTAGGCAGGAATGGGGCCGGAAAGACGACGCTCTTCAAATGCATATCCGGCTTGGAAGATTTTAAAGGAACCATTGAATACGACGGCGGGATTTTGAAAAACCAGGTGGGTTATTTGCCGACGATACCTTATTTTCTGTCTTATATGACCGGGTACGAGTACCTGGTACTTCTGTGCAATGCAAGAGCTGTAAGCAAAAAAGATATACGACTAAATAATATTTTCGAGCTGCCCCTGGATAAATACGCCGAAATCTATTCCACCGGAATGCAGAAGAAATTAGCCATAACGGGACTTCTTCTTCAAAAAAATGAAATATTTATTCTGGATGAACCGTTCAACGGTGTTGACATATCCAGCAATCTGATGATCCAGGAGATCTTGACCGGACTGAAGGCATTCGGTAAAACTGTTATTATTTCATCGCATATATTTTCCACCTTGTACGATTCCTGCGACTTCCTGCACTATCTTAAAGAAGGTAAATTAAAATATAGTCTGCCAAAGGGCAGTTTTGAAACCATCGAAGCGGACATGAGAATCGAGGGCATCGGTGATACCAAAATAGATTCGTTTTACTCTCGTTAGTCAACCTGTTTGTATATTTTATTTCCGGTTGTAAAAATAAAAAAGACCTCCTTATGTAAGGAGGCCTACACTAAGCACGAACAAGCAACCGATCACCTTTTTTTAAAGTCATTGATACCGTAATAATATACTTCCTTACTGCCCGGGTACAGACCCTGGATCTGGAAGTTTGCTGGCTGACTGGCTAATGTTTCTTTCAGATCTTCCATGGATTTTATATTTTGATCGCCGATTTTAGTAATTACAAAACCGGGACGCATTTTCGTCTGACTGCTGATGATACCCTCATGAATATTCGTAACCTGAACGCCACCCTCAATGCCCATCTTTGCTGCATCTTCTTCGCTGACCGCAGCGAATTCCGCACCCAGCGATTCAATGGCCGCTGTTTTCTGGCTGGTAAATGTTCCCAGATTATTTTTCAGAACCACTTCCACTGTATTTTCATTTCCATTTCTGAGATAGGTAATCTTTAATTTATCTCCCGGCTTCTGGCGGGCAATTTGTTCAGCCAGCTCGGAAGAGGTGCTTACCGGCGCATCATTGATTTTAATGATGGCGTCGCTTTTTCTCAGGCCTGCTTCCGCTGCTGCACCCTTGGGATCCACATCGGCGATCCATACACCGTTTACATCGTCGTTGATACCTAATTCTTTTTTCTTCACTTCGTCCATCTGCTGGGGCGCCATGCTGATGCCGAGGTAACCTCTTTGCACCGTACCGAATTTCAAAATGTCTTCGATCACTTTCTTCACCAGGTTGGAAGGAATAGAATACGCATATCCTGCATAGGAACCGGTGGGTGATGCAATGGCTGCGTTGATTCCGATGAGTTCGCCATTCGTATTGATCAATGCGCCACCGCTACTGCCCGGATTAACTGCAGCATCTGTCTGGATAAAAGATTCAACCGGCGCAGTTCCCTGTCTGTTAATGCCGATATTCCGCGATTTGGCGCTGATGATACCTTCTGTTACCGTCACATCCAGGTTGAGCGGATAGCCTATGGCTAACACCCATTGGCCCAGCCTGGCATCGTCTGAATTTCCCAAAGGCATTACAGGAAGATCGTGACCGTCAATTTTGATCAGGGCCAGATCGGTGTTGGCATCCGTGCCAATCACTTTAGCAGTGTAATTCTTTCTGTCGTTTAGAGTGACTGAAATTTCTGAAGCGCCATCCACCACATGATTATTGGTTACGATATAACCGTCTGCACTTACAATAACACCGGAACCTGAAGCTCTCTGGTCGGGTTGCTGCTGGAGCTGCCCTCCGTTATCGCCAAAAAACTTTTTAAAAAAATCGTTCCCTTCCTCACCAAAAGGATTTTGCTGTGGTTCTTTCCCTGCATTTGCATTGCCTTTGATAACCGTCTTAATATGTACCACGGATGGAACAGCAGCTGTCGCGGCTTTTTCAAAGTCAACCGGCGCCAGGGAATTCGTTGAAGTATAAGCTGTTTTAAAAACAGATGTTTTGGCACCACCCTGTGCGTTACTGCCGTAAACTTTATTCCAGTTTTTGAGGACTAATGTGGCGCCTGCTGCCATTGTGGTAATAACGAGAAAAAGAAAATATATTTTAAATGATTTTGCCATATTCGATTTGATTGAAAAGTAAATGTTGGATGCAATCCTGAAATATTTCTGAATTTTCAGGCGCCTCCTGCAGGCAAATATTTAAAACGCAGTGATTTAACTTGATCTTCACATGCAGGATCAGAACAACACGCTGAACACATGCATCTGGTTGCTGAACTGATATTGAAGGGTGTATTGATATAATGTGCAGATTTTATTTACGATCTCGAGGCCCAAGCCTATGCTTTCCACGTTCTGGCTGTCTTTTTGAAAGCGCCTGAACAGTTTTTGCGTATCCAGGGATGAAGATTTTCCTGAATTTTGAATGGTCAGCTCTTTTTCATAGAGCGAAATCTGAATAAATCCTTCGGGCAGGTTATGGCGAATGGCATTGGAGAGCAGGTTGCTGAGCATGATTTCGATCAGGGTTCTGTTGGCTTCAACCCGGATATCCTGCACTTCGCTGAAACTGAGGCGGATCGATTGATTCTGAATTTGAAATTCAAACTGCCGGATTAGTTTTTCTAAGATATCCTTAACAGATATGGATTCTTTTTCCAGGAACTGGTCGTTATCTATTTTAGTCAGTAATATCAGGTCTTTATTTAACCGGGACATCCGTTTGCTGGCACCGGCAAGGTCTTCGATTAGTGAAGCCTGTTCTTCATTCAGCGGTTTGGTCTGCATCAGCAATTCCAGTTTGGATTGGAAAACGGCCAGTGGGGTTTGCAATTCGTGCGATGCGTTCTCGATAAATTCTTTCTGGCTCCGGTAAGCCTGGTGATTCGATTCCGTAAGTGTTTCTATCGCCTGGTTCAAATCATTAAATTCACTCACCGGGGATTTTTCCAGATTCAGATTGGCCTGGCGGTCCACCCGGTAATTTTTCAAACCGGCTAAAGTATTATAGAACGGCCGCCAAATCCTTTTCGTCAACACACGGTTCAAAATCAGCAAGCCCAGCAACAACAAGATGAGCAGGAAAGCAGTGACAAGGATGATGCGTTTTACCAGGGCATATTTGTCAGTCAGGGAAGTCGTGATATGG
>DATCAO010000150.1:0-5125 GCA_036512575.1 Puia sp. | reverse complement strand
CGCCAACCGCCAACCGCCAACCGCATATCGATATACGATTAACGAAAAACATACTTCCAGCTCATTCCAAAAACATAAGGATCACCGAGACGGGCGGCACCGAAATCATAGGCATATGCAACGTAGCGCGTGCCGGAAATATTTTTAAACCAGACAGACAGGCCCATTTGCCTATAGGAAATTCCGGCACTGGCATTCAGCAGCTGGTAAGCAGATTGTGATTGCAGATTCGACAGGTCAAAATACTGTTTGCCGAAATAAAACCACTCAACCCGCGCAAACGCGTTCAGGTCCTTTGATTTGTCCATCGCACGGTTATATTGTATTGCCAGCATGGAGGTGATGTCCGGCGTAAATACCTGGTGTTTCCCGTCCAGATCCACTGCATTACCATTGCTTGACAGTTTGCCGTTGGTATAAACAGCATGGGTATAACCGAAATGATAGGTTATTTCCAGTCCGCTTAAAACCAGCGCCTGCAACTCGGCTTCAAACCCCTTGCTGGTAAGGCCTCCGGCATTTTTGATCACCGTGATCGCATCCGGCAGGATCAAGGTGGGAACCTGCACGTCCTGAACCGTATTATAAAAAACAGCCAGGTTCGCATGAAAACGGTTTTCGAAATAATTGGTCTTCAGTCCGAGTTCATAATTATTGCTGTATTCCGGCTGATACGGATATAAAGGAGGCTGTGACGGGTCGGATGATAACTGGGTCAGTCCGCCGGTGCGGAAACCCCGGTTATAACTGGCATATATATGCGCATGTTCATTTGGATAAAAAGAAAGCGACAACATCGGGCTCCAGGCATGGTAGGTTGTCTTGCCTGTAGTATCCGGCTGGGTGGGAAATCCGGAAGGTGATCCATCCGGAAGATACAATCCGGAAACCTCGGCATGGGATTGTTGGTAATCATATCGCAGTCCGCCCCGGATATTCCAGTTTTTTGAAAAAGCATACTCCGCCTGACTATATAATGCCAGTCCCTGATTTTTGATCTGCGTGGTATTGATAATCGTATAATTGCTGTCGGGCGAACCATAGAGGGATGCATCTTCACCGAAATGTGTTCCCTGTTTGTTGGGTGACTGCTGAAGAAATAAATACGTGCCTGCCGCCCATTTTAGTGGTGAGACCGAGGCCGTGGCCGAAGAAAGACGGAGCTCTTCCGTCCAGGCACTCACTTTGTTCCAGGGTTTTCCATAATTGTTGACGATGCTGATGATATCCAGCGGTGAAAAATCTCCGTCAATCGGCGTGTTATAAAACCGGTAATTGGATTGGTAAGCGGTCAGTGAACTGAAATCCATCTTTGCACCCGTATGCCGGATGGAAAGCGAACTGTTCAAACTATTGTCGATCATTTCACCGATCGCATTCTGATCGAGGTGGTAGGGATTCGTGAATGCGGATGCAACAGATGGATTCAGCGGGAAGGCACCATCATCGCGGTTCCAGAGATTTTTCATATTCAGGGTGAAGGACCATGTCGCATCCAAAAGGTATTTCAGGTAAATATTATCTGCAAAACGATGCTGCTGGTCGAAATGACTGTTGTTAAAATCATTGGTATAAAAACCATTCGAACCCTCATACAATCCGGCCGCACCTAAAAAAAGTTTACCGCTGATCAGGGGTGCATTCAATTGAAATGTGTAGCGCTGCAGGCCATAATTTCCCAGGCTGGCTTCTAACGAAGCGTGAATTTCGTTATCGGGTTTTTTGGTGACGATATTAATCACCCCGCCCATCGCATTCCTTCCATACAGGGTTCCCTGCGGACCTTTCAGCACGTCGATATGATCCACGTCGAACAACTGCGGTATATAGGTGTCCAGCGTAAACTGGGGAACGCCGTCGATATAAGTAACCACCGCCGGGTCGTAGGAAGTGGAGGTGATCCCCCGGATGGAAATGACATTGCGGCCATCACCCGGGTCTGCTGCATACAAATTAGAAACAACGCCTTTCAAATCTTTGCTCGCCCAGAGACGGTAATCTGAAATCTCACGGGAAGAAAACGCTGAAATGCTTACCGGAACCAACTGAATATTGGCTTCTTTTTTTTCCGCCGTAACGACCACAACGTCCAGTTGGGTCGCCGAGGAGACCATTGAAAAATTGAGCGTGCCGGAGAGTGGAATATTCACCTGCTTTTCGATCCGGGCAAATCCCACAGCTGAAATTTCCAGGTTATACAAACCTTTCGGCAGATTCGGAAAACGAAACTGGCCTGCATCGTCTGACTGTGAAAAAAAATCAGTATTTAATATATGGACGTTCACCCCTGCCAGGGCATTTCCTTTTTCATCAGTAACCTTTGCAAAATAATTTGACTGCGCCTGGCTAAGAATAAAACAAAACATCAGGAACACGATTCCAGCAAAACATTTCATGTGAGATTACGGTTGACGGTTGACGGTTGGCAGTTAACCGTTAATAATTGATAATTAATAATTGAAAATTGCTTCAGGCCTCAGGCTTCAAGCCCCAAGCTTTAAGCCTTACGCCTTACGCCTTGCGCCTTCTTCGGTTTTAGCGACAAAATATACTGGATGATCTGATTCAGATCTTTCTGCTGGAGATCGGGATGAGCCGCCATGGCCACATCACCCCAAACACCACTACCACCCTTCACAATTTTCTGACTGAGGTTAGCCGGCGCTTTCTGATCGTCTGCATATTTTTCCGCTATGCGTTTAAAAGAAGGACCGATGGAAATCCCATCCTCCTTATGGCAACTTTTGCAGTCCAGGACCTGCGTCAGGTTATAACCGGCAGCATGCAGTCCGTGGGCAGAGGCAGAAGTATCTGCTGCAATCGCCAGCACAGATGCTGAGAAACCCGCCGAACTATAGTCAACCCGCGACAATCCTGCGTCAGGATTTTTTACAAACCAGCCCGTACCATATTCCAGGAGATAGAGTTTACCATCCGGACCCGCTTCCATATCGATGCAATTATGCAAAACCGTATGGGGCATGAATGGTTCCATCTGTTCAAAATCCCCGTTGGGCTGCAGGGTTACTGCTTTTATCCAGCCCCGGATCCAATCGTAAATGAAAAGTTTCCCATTAAAATATTCGGGATACCGGCTGGTCGCGGGATACATATCTGTATAATACACCGGACCGGCCATGGCATTACGACCGCCAGATCCCAATTCAGGAAATTCGGGTGAAATAACATAAGGATACCAGATCATCGCAGCCTGTGCGGGCGGAAGATCCCGGATCCCGGTATTGTTACCCGATGTGTTTTCAGGTTTCGCGGCATCAAAGGCATCACCGGAAACACCCGTCAGGTAATTGTATCGCCGATAAGGATAATTGTTGCCCACAAAAAATGGCCATCCGTAATAACCTGCTTTCCTGGCCTGGTTGATTTCATCATATCCCCGCGGACCCCGGGTGCTCATACTGTCCACATTGGCATCGGGCCCCACTTCACCCCAATACAATGTGCTGTTTTTCTGATCCACGGTAATCCGGTAAGGATTCCGGTTCCCCATTACATAAATTTCAGGGCGGGTCTTTGGTGTTCCCGGTGGAAATAAATTTCCCGCCGGAATTTCATAACTGCCATCAGGATGCACGCGGATCCGCATGATCTTGCCGCGCAGGTCGTTGCTGTTTCCGGCGGACCGCTCGGCATCATATTGCAGATGGCCCGGAGCATAATTCAGCGGAGCAAAGCCATGATTCACAAATTCCTGTCCCGGCTCATCAAATGGAGTCGAATTATCACCGGCAGAAAAATACAGGAGGCTGTCCGGCCCAAAAGCAATGGATCCGCCCGTGTGACAGCAAACTTCCCTTTGTGATTTCACTTCCAGGATTATTTTTTCTGAACCATTCACCAGGGTATCCTGTTCAAAATTGAATCGTGACAAACGATTGACCGAACTGTCGGCCGGGCTATAATAAATATAAATCCAGTGGTTATGTGCAAAGTCGGGATCCCTGGAAAGTCCCAGCATGCCTTCTTCCACATTCACGCCTTTTGTTTTTGCCTTGAAATAAACTGGCAGGAACCCAACCTGTTTTACTTCTCCTGTGTGCTGTTTGTACAGCATGACCTCTCCGCGACGCTGGAGAATCAAAATATCCAGGTTGGGAAGTATGGTCATCTCCGTAGGTTCATAGAAAGTTCCCTGTACCAGTACATGTTTATTAAAGTGATTCTCTGTTGGCGGATAGGGCGTGGTTGCCTTTGTATAATCGAGCGGTTCGAAATGGCCGATCGCATACATGATGCCATTCAGCACATCTTTCAGTACAGATTCGTCAGTTACATTTTTAGCGTCAAGGATTTCATTGCTGTAGGTTACGCGTCCTCCGTCATATTTCTGGTGCATGAATGAAACGCCTGAATCTCCGGTTGATCCGATCATCCGGCCATACCAGCGCCAGTTGAATGTTTTTGCTGTGGGATGAATGGCATCAAACCCGCCGCCTGCCTGCACAAATCTCTCGAGTGCAATCCGTTCCCTGAAGCCCAGGTTCAGTCCCGATCTGTTTAAAAACATCACTACAGCGTAATTCGAAAGGGAATCGTCAGTAAACAGGTTGACCGTGTCCGTTACATTAATAGCGAATCCATTGATCTCACCAATATGCTGAATCTCCCGTAGGACAGCTTCTGTTCCGGGGCTCGATAGCGCCTGAGTATAGACGAGCACTTTGGGAGTGCCTGCACGTTTGTTTCTACATGAGACAAAAAGTAAAAAGCAAAACGCAAAAAGCAAATAAGAGAAATACTTCATTACCGGGCTGTTGATGAACGGCAAACTTAAGTATTAAGCAGAAAGATTATTCATTTTTTACATGAATGCTGAAAATGCAGCATAGCCGGAATAATATTGCAAATGAACCGTTAAAAACGGATCATTTTTTCAGGCATGGTCTCACCATTTTTTAAAGACAAAAAAGACCGCTGCCACCAGTAATCCAAAACCGGCCAGGTGGTTCCATGCGAGTTTTTCTTCCCTAAAAAATATCAGTGTGAACCCCAAAAAAACGATGAGCGTGATGGCTTCCTGGATGGTCTTCAGCTGGACCAGGGAATAGGGTCCTCCATCTTCTCGGAAGCCGCTCCGGTTCGCCGGCACCTGGTACAGGTATTC
>DATCAO010000149.1:0-11516 GCA_036512575.1 Puia sp. | reverse complement strand
TGCTGAAACTACAGGGATTTGAACGACAAACTCAGTTCCTTCTCCCTCCTGTGATTTCATCTTCAATTCTCCCCCGTGCGCTTTGACAATATCATAGCTCAATGACAAACCCAATCCTGTTCCCTGACCTGCGGGTTTGGTGGTGAAGAAGGGCTGGAAAATTTTATCTTGTATATTTTGAGGAATGCCACAGCCGTTATCTCTCACTCTAATTTCGGCTTTTCCATTAACCAACTTTGTTCCAACTGATATGAATGGCTCAAAACTCTCGCCATGTTGCTTCCTTTTCTCAATCAAAGTATAAAAAGCATTGTTGTACAGATTCAATAAAACCCTTCCGATATCCTGCGGGATGATATTAATCTTCCCTAAGTACGGATCAAAGTCCGTCTTCATTGGTGCACTAAATGAACCAGCCTTTGCTCGAATCCCATGATAAGCTAACCTGAGATATTCATCTGCCAGTGCATTCAAATCTGTCGGCTCCTTTTTGCCAGTGACTAATCGTGAATGTTGCAACATACCCTTTACTATTGTATCTGCACGCTTTCCGTGATAGTTAATCTTTTCCTCATTGCCCGTAAGGTCCCTGGCAATTGATTTTACTTCGTCATAATTTCCCTTGGAGATTTCTTCATCCATTTCTGCAAGTAGTTCCTTATTTACTTCAGAAAAATTGTTGACAAAATTCAGTGGATTCTGAATCTCATGCGCTATACCTGCGGTAAGCTCTCCCAGAGAAGCCATTTTCTCTGACTGGATAAGCTGGGCCTGAGTAGCCCGCAGTTCCTCGAGAGATTGCTTCAGTGCCGAAGTACGTTCGCCAACCTGTTTTTCCAGCATTTCGTTCTGAGAAGACAATAGTTGCTGCTTTTCGCTTTCCTGCATGATATTTCTTTCCGACAACTGGTAGACCTCTATTAATTTTTCCTGCAGACTTTTATTGGCAAATGCAAAATCAAGAGCCAGAAACAGCGAAACAGAGGTCGGAAGACTTAATACGAACATGATAAAAAATACTGTATTTAAAGCCGGCCTGCTGTTCAAAAACGATCCACTGGTTATGGGGCTGGTAGCAATGAATGCAATAAAACAAAAAATTGAACTGATACCCCCAAGCGCTATAATCCATGCGCCTCTCTTCTTTTTTATCATTGATATGAATGCAATACGAATGATATTCACAATAATCAAAGGGGTAAAAATGTTACCCGGCTTCCATCCCCAGGGGTAAACTGATATCGAGAGAATACTTACGATCACAAACAAAATGACCAATATCCTGAAAACCATATCCCACTCCCGTTCAAATAGATAAGTAATGGCGGCGAGAATAAACAAATCATTTAAATGGAAAAGAATCATGGCAGAATTTCCTAAGTAAAATTTATACTCAACCTGGTGATTGAAACTTAACAGAAAGAGCTGCAGTATGCTTCCAATGATGGTAACGAAAGCATAAAGACCAAAGTACAGGTTACCTTTTTGCCGGGTATAAACGAGGTAAAGTGCCGTATGCAGAATAAACATCATTAAGAAAATGCCAATAGGTATAAAATCAGATATTTCAATAAGTGTGTTTTTTCCCACATAATGATTAATGGCTATATCCGGATCCATGACCCGGACCCAAAATACCGGGTTGGCTGTTTCAAAAATAGTAGTGTATAAAATATGTGGTTGAAGCTGGTACCTGATGGCCAACACATGGTTTGAATTCTTATTAACCCGAAACTGCAGCGGTTTCCATAGTGGGTCATAGGCTTTTATTTTTGATGCATTTCCACCAATCTCTCCAAATTGATAAATTAAACTGTCGTCCAGATAAATTTCTGATGCACCCGATTTCTGAATGAGCATCGAATATAATTGACGAATGGAATCGCCAGTGTAAATATGTAAGCGAAGCCAGAAAATACCGGTTTTTATTTTCTCCGGTAATTCATGTATGTCTATTGTCGGATCTATATCATTCCAGGAACTGTCAACATAATTAGTATTTGCCCAGGCTGGATTATCACCCGCCTGGAATTTCCATCCCTTATTCAATAATAATCCTTCAGTTGGAATACTACTTAAATTTATAACCTTTGAAGACGAATTTTGGGAAAAAGCATAAGAAACGGAAAACAGAGCAACCAGCAAGAACCAAAGTAGCATTTTCATACACTAGTTCATTTAGGAATTTTTTGCCATTAAAAAAACAAATTTACTTCCTGTAATGCCAGACTAAATCAACCCCCGTTCGCACAATTCAAAATGACCCCCTTAATGGAGATTTCAAATAAATCCTTTTTGAGCGTCTGATAACTGAGGGAAAAAAATGAGAGAAAGAACTGTTTTTTTAGAATAAATGTAGAGATTATTTTTCGTCTGGTTTTGATTATAAATAGAGCATCAAACTGTATTGCAATGTATCAATAGGCATCACATCAACAGGAACCTCCTTTTAAACCCGGAACACCGGCTCCATATACACCGAAAGCGAAATAAAAGAATCAGTTATGATCTATTGGGAAGTTTTCTCCCGAAACTTCCGGTGAGCTCACCGGGTCCCTACATGAATCTCATTAGGAACCCTGGATTTTCACCGTATCATAAGGTATCATTGGGTATCGTCAGGTATCATACCGTATCATTGTGCTCTATAATCTAGCCACAAAAATCAGTCAAATCGCAAAACCAGGATTTAGTAACAGATTAGTATCGAAAGAAAGGCTACTAAAGGCGAAGAAAAGCAACAAAAGACAAATGAAATCGGATTTTAACCCGCATCAATCGCGGGAAACGCGCATCCAGCGGAGCAAGGTCACTTTCCGATACAAAAAGTACTGTCCCGCGATTCTAGTGGGTTTGCGGGAATTTAGTAACGGTTTGGTAACCTATTTTTAGATCCTGTTTGTAATCATGTACGCATACTTTAATGCATTCATCGTTTGAGACGTATTACCCACTTACATAGGGATAGCGTTCTTACCTGTTGCCTTCCGGTTATTTTCGACGATCGTTTTCAATATGTATTCTTTCCATATTTCTCCGATCGTCGATTCCAGACGAAGGGGTAGTAGCTTTTAAGTAATACTGGAGTTGACATTAATTTTTAAACCATTTTTCGTAGCGAATCCCTTAGCGGTAGTGTTGTTTCATTTTTGCTGTAAAAGAGTCAATTGCTTCCCCAATCTCTTCTTCAGTCTTTGGAAACTTCGTTGAATAATAAATGCAGTCCCGGTAAGTCATATTTAAATAAGCAGATGTCAGCTTAAAAGGGATTTCAAAGCCTTTAGGTAATTCCTGATCTACGCCAACAGTAAGTAAGAATATTGACTTCCCTTTTAGTTGTCTGGTCGCCTTCTTTTTTACTGTTAGCAAATCTGTCAATCGGTCAAAAAATGTTTTCATTAGTCCACTCATGGAATACCAATAAACCGGTGTTGCAAATACAATTACATTGTGTTGCAAAATTTCGTCCACAATTCTTAGGAAGTCGTCTGTATCCGGGTAGTTATTGGAATAGTCGAACGATGAAATATGAAAGTCTAAAAGGTCAATTTGTTTGTGTTCAAGCTTATCAAAAACTTTATCTAAAAACGCTCTTGTATCGCCATGTTTTCTTGCGCTGGCTAAAATTACTAAAGGTGTAACAGTCATACATGATCATTTAGGATGATTCTTAATTACCTGAAGTAAAAAATATAAAGCAAAGAATTGCAATAGAATTCAAATTGAAAAATTACTGAGCTTTCGTTAGACAAATATCCAACATAGTAGGGGTCGGCACACTAAATTCAACTGATTTTATTTTTTATCCAGAGGGATAAAAATGCCTTCTCCGATCGTTCCGTTCTTTACATGGTAAAGTGTAACGCCAGAGGTAAATTGCAGACCGCCATCTTCCGACGGACCAATAACGGCAGCCGTTTGTTCAAAGCGCAATGGTTGGCCGGTTATATTTTTTAATGTGAATTGCTGGCTGCTATGATAGTGACCTGCAAGCGCCAGAGGGAAATTATAATGGCGTAGGATGGCGATCACTTCATCAGCATTGGATACTACATGACGGTATTGTAAATTCCCTTTTTCTATTTCAACGGTTCGGTCGAACCCGAACTCTTTAAAGTTCCCGAGACTCAGACCACCGGAATAAAAAGGTATGTGGCAGAAAGTAACCACGGGCATATTTCGAGAAATCACGGCAAGGTCTTTTTTCAACCATTCAACCTGAGCGGAATCAATATGCCCATAATACCAGAGGTCTTCGAAATCAACTGAATTAAGCCCGACAAAATGAATACCACCGAAATTGAATGAATAATAATCCGGCCCAAAATAGTGATGAAACATCTGGCGGCCATATAATGGGTTTTTCGAACTGACCAGTGAAGTCTGCCGTTCAATTCCAAAAATTTCGTGGTTACCCGGAATATTCCATACCGAAACAGTCATTTGTTTAATCTGGTGTTGATAAAGTTCAAAATATCCCGTTGCCTCCGTTTCTGAAACCCGCAAGGCATCCCGCACCAGGTCGCCGGTTACCAGCACAAAATTCGGTTTTACCGAATCCACTACCGCACGGAACTTCTCCATACGGTCGATCGTTCTCTCACTGACATGTGTATCCGAAGCCTGAATGAAAGAGAATTCTTTGAGGTCGGGAATTTTTTCAATGGCAAAATCAAGTTGCACATTCGTTTGGCCATCCGGTATTTTTTGCCAGAATAATTTTTGTATTTTAAATCCAGAGGGCATACTGATAAATACAAAATCATATCCACGGATAACAGTCAGCTCGTAAGTGCCCCCGGCATTCGTTTGTACGACATTTACCTGATCACTTACGGCCACGCCGGGAACACCTGGTTCGTTGTCGTCGCGGATACCATTACCATTCAGGTCGACAAAAACATGACCGGATACAGTGACAGTATCGGCAGGCTGTTGTCCATATCCCGTCGTTATATTTAAAATATAACACCATATGATAATGATCCGTTTCATGTTCAATAATTAAATAAAAATACAGCTACACTGCTCTCCTATTCGGAAATATGTTGTAAAAAATAACAATACACTAACTGACCTTTACGTAAGCTAGATATGCGGATAAATTCATTTGCGGCGTGCGCTTTTTCATCCCTGAGCTGAAAACCCAGAGAATAAGCATATAGGCCCAACTGCTCCTTAAAATCGATCAGAGTACCAACGCTTCCACCTACGGCAACCTGCAGGGGTGGTCTTCCATATATCTGAGTCAATGCATCTACTACGCTGTTGTAGGCTTTTGTATCAGACGGGAATTTTAAAGGACTTGAGTCATTTTCTTTACGATTGTAAGTTATCGTAGATCCTGCCGGCGCATATTTATTGATGTGTTTTTCAATCAGATCAATGATTTCTTTACCAGTCTGATTATTGACCAGTCTGCAACTAAGCCTGCACATAGCAGTACCCGGGATGATATTTGAAAATCCTTCAACAGCTGTGTAACCGGCCTGCATACCATTTATTTCCAGCGTTGGGCGATACCATACTCTTTCAAGAGGCATATAATTAGTATCCCCTGTTTCAGCTGTTGTTCCGAACAATTTCATGTCGTCCGCCGCAGTATAGGGTACTTTTTTTATCATTTCCCGTTCCTCATGGGTGAGAGGTAAAACGTTATCATAAAAACCCGCCACTGCCACACTGCCATCCTTATTATAGAATGAGGCGATTATCTCAGCCATGGCTTTCGCTGAATTGGGGAGTTTTCCGCCATTTCCCGAGTGCGCATCAAAACTGGCTGTTTTAATATGAAATTCTAACCGTGCGTAACCGCGTATACTCATGGTGATGGATGGCACACTGTCAGATCGTTGACTGGCATCTGTATTCAATGCGAAATCCGCTTTTAATAATTCTTTATTATTTGCAAGAAATTCATGAAAATTCGGGCTTCCATCTTCTTCCTCCCCTTCAAAAACAAATTTTACATTCACGGGCAAAGATTTGTCGCTGCTTAACATGGCTTCCACAGCCCAGATGGCAATCATAACTCCGCTTTTATCATCGTCCGCTCCCCGTCCAAATATTCTATCGTTCCGGATTACAGGAGAAAACGGGGGATTGTCCCATTCGGCTTCTTTGACGGGCTGAACATCATAGTGGGCGTAAATAAGAACCGTTGGTTTTCCTGGTGCTTTGTCCCAACTCCCATATACAACTGGTAACCCCTTTGTCGGAATGGTTTCTGCTGTAGTCATTCCGATGGCTTTCAACTTTTTTACAATCCACGACGCCGCCCTTTCAATATCCGGCTTGTGTGAAGGCATAGAAGATATGCTCGGGATTGACACAAATTCGAAATATTCTTTTAAATGGGCATCATTATTTTCGTCGATATATTTCTCATATGATAAAAGGGCTATTTTTTGATGATCCCTTTTTAAAATCCCGGACTCGCTATTTTGCGCTTTCAAATACGTACTGATTAATACGGTTAGAATGACTAAGATTAACGTAACTCGGAATTTAAATCTTGTCATAATAAAATATTAAAGTTGTTCAAAATATTAATTCTTTGTTCTTTATGCCATCTAAATAAAATCACGATATTAGGTAACCCGTCCATGCACGTTTCGACCAATTGCATGCAATCATTATTCATAACACAGGTGCCTGATGGAAGATTTGTAGTTCCCCGTGCGGATTGAATGTGTAGGATCTAATTCAATTCCCCGGTGACCGATTCATTTCCCAGATCAATACGGTATCGGGGATTTAATATTCCCAGAGGGAGGGATATACAAATAAATAATTACAAATAATGAAAATAAGATTACTAAAAGTTAAGCCTTTTTGGGAAGTTTTATCCAAGAACTTCCGGTGAGCTCACCGGCTGTTGGTGATTTCACCCGTCTTCTCCCTCATTGACTTTCAATCCATTGCGATGATGGTCACATTTTGTGCAGTACCGATACAGAAACGGCCCTCGCGCAATTGAGGCAGGTTTGCACAGAATTCGTACCTGTTTCGTAAAATGATAATTAAATGGAGATGGTATATATTATCAGACCGTTTCTTTTCTTTTTTGCAAGGAACGGGTTTCTATAATTACCAGGAATACAAAGGATCCGAGAATAGCACCTAAAACCGGAGGCAATACATAAATCCATAAAGATTGATAGTGGTTTACAATAATTGCCAGACTTAACGATCGGGTTGGATTCATAGAAGCCCTGCAAACAGGCCCTGCAAAAAGTGCCTCGAATGCCGCGCACCCATCAATCGCAAACAATTGGGTCAACTTCGCAAAAAATTAATCTCACGGACGCTTTTAAACATCATAAAAATTTTCTAACTTGAAGGGCAAATAGTTGCCTAAACTTTAAAAATGAAAAAACTATTGTTTTGCCTGGCGCTGCCGACTTCTTTGTTTATGTATGCCTGCTCAAAAGACAACGCGACAACCCCTGCCAAGCCACCATCCTTGGTTGGACTATGGGTTGGCACATACACAGCTGATAACGAAAATGTTGGAAATCTGTATGAAAGTTTTGACCTGAAAGCCGACAGCACTGTACAAGTGCAGAGTCAAGGTGCGGACGGAAATACCTATTATGGTTCTGGCACATGGTCTGTCTCCGGCACAAGTTTCACGACCACCTACACGGAAAACAATTTAGGAAACGCAGGAAAGCCCGCAACGTTTACGGGCGCCTGGAATGCCAGCACGATGCAGATATCCGGGAACTGGCAGACGCCTACCCATGATGCCAGCGGGGCCTTCGAGGTAACGCTAGTACCTTAGAATTCTCATAGCAAAAATGCTTTTCCCCGATACCGAAACGGTCAAACCCGTAATCATTGGAGAAAACGGCAATACTGACCCCCTATGCCGCTTTTCTTAGTTTATCCCTTTTTTATATACGGCTGAAAATTGTGAAAGAATATCTAAACAAAAACTCTTAGATCGGATTTAGTAACAAAATGCCTAACTGCAGTTGCCAATCACTTATGATCAAGCGCTAGTAAAATTATTAAAATCAAAGGAAATACAATAAAATATGAAACAGAAACCCAAAACGTCCACCAGTGGTATACAGAAAGCTTTCTGTCTCTAAACCTTAAGTAAGCAATACCAAATAATAGTATAGGCACCACAATAAGTAGATAAAAAGCTCCTAGCGAAGCAGCGCCAGACCAGTCATTATTTATGGAAATCAAGGAAATGATCAAAAGAATACCATAAGTCGCAAATATTATAAAGAGTTCCTTAACCGGCGGTTTCGAAACCCTATCATTTTTCATTTTTCTCACTAATAAAAGATATGTTGCTATTCCAATTGGTGGTGGAATAAACAATATGATCTATCTTAAAATAACTTTCAAAATGAAATATTTGCTTGGCATTAATGCAAACCTTTACATGAAGGAGTTTCGATTCATGAGTTCCCAACGAATATACTGTTATTAACTTATTGCATTTTAATTACACAGATCTAATCGTCAGTTTTCTACTGTATCATTCCGTATCATACAGTATCGTTGCGTATCATTACGTATCATACCGTATCATTAGTGCCCATAATCTGGCCACTTAATAACAGAAAATCAGAAGAACCCGGATTTAGTAACAGATTAGTAGCGAATAAAAGGCTAATAAAGGCGAATAAAGGCAACTAAAAGCAAATGATTTCCAATTAGAACACGCGTCAACCGCGGAAAACGTGCATCCAGTGCGATCTGTTTACTTCCCGATACAAAACTTGCCGAAAATCCAACTGAGTTGTTCTTCGGAAGTGACTTCGCCGGTGATTTCGCCGAGGTAATGGAGACAGCGGCGGATGTCCAAGGAAAGCAGATCGCCGGGGAGATTGTTGTCGAGACCAGCGCGGATATCATTCAGCGCAACTGCAACCTGTTTCAATGCATCGTGGTGCCGGGCATTGGTGACGACGGTGCCTTCGCGGATTTTTTTTTCCTGTAGTACGCGATCCACCAGGGCGCGTTTGAGTTTATCAATACCCTTCGCATTTTTTGCGGAGATGAAAATCAGGTCGGGATCCGGGAAACACGCGTGGAGCGAAGAGTCTCTCCGTCGCGAAGCGTCATACATGATATCGCTTGGCTGTTGATCGTCGACCGTTGACCGTTGACCGTTGACCGTTGACGGAATATGTATTTCCTCTCCGAATAAATCCGTTTTATTCAGTACCCGGATCAGCTTATTTTTTTCTATGCCGAGATGTTCTTCTACAGGCGATGTCGCATCAATGATCTCGACGACAATATCCGCAGCCTCTATTTTTTCATGGGTCTTGTCGATACCCAGTTGTTCAATAATATCAGCCGTATGCGCGCGGATGCCAGCCGTATCAATCAGCCGGAATTCAATGCCTTCGATCACCAACAGTTCTTCGATGGTATCGCGCGTGGTGCCTTCGATATCACTCACGATGGCGCGCTGTTCGTTCAGTAAACTGTTCAGCAGTGTCGATTTGCCTGCATTGGGCTTGCCGACAATCGCCACATGCACGCCGTTGCGGATCACGTTTCCGTATTTGAATGAATCAATCAACTCATTCGTCACCTGCTGCGCATCTTCAACCAATCTGTAGAATTTCTTTCTGTCGGCGAATTCAACATCCTCCTGTGAGAAGTCCAGCTCGAGTTCAATCAATGCCGAGAATCCCAATAATTGTTCGCGCAGGTTTTTTAGGTCTTCTGCAAATCCGCCGCGCATCGTGTGCAGCGCAGAAATCCTTGCGGCTTCCGAGTGACTCGCAATTAAATCAGCGACCGCCTCCGCCTGGGTCAGGTCCATCTTACCTTTCAGGAAAGCGCGCTGGGTAAACTCACCAGCACGTGCGAGCCTTGCGCCCAGGCTGGTACATGCTGATAAAATTTTTTCTTCGATATGGGAAGAACCGTGACAGCTGATCTCCACGACGTTTTCACCCGTATAGGACTTCGGTGCACGATACAGGGATACGACCACTTCATCCAAAATCTCCGATCCGGATTTTAGCAGTCCGACATGTAATGTATGCGAAGGTTGTACTAACAAATCTTTGGAAGGAAATAATGCATTCGCGATGGAAATGGCCGCGGGTCCGCTGAGGCGGATGATGCCCAGCGCACCGATGCCGGGCGCGGTGGCGAGCGCTGCTATTGTATCATCCCAGTCGGAGAGTTTGCCAATCATTTGGTTGACGGTTGACGGTTGACAGATAAAAAGAAAATGCCCGGAATGCGACCGGGCAATTTCTTTATCATCACTAACAACTAACAATTAACAATTAAAAACTATTGTGATTCCAGTTTAAATACAATCGGCTGGCTCTTATAAGATTTTACCTTACGTCCGTTCTGCACAGCCGGGACCCAGCTACCACTCTTCTTGATTACCCGCATGGCTTCATCACGAAGTTCGTTGGGACCGCTGATGGCTTCCACATCACTCACTTTGCCTTCCTTGTCCACGATGAATTTCACGACCACCGTACCCTGGATTTCATTGGCCTGCGCTTCATCGGGATACTGAAAGTTCCGAACCAGATAACGCGTCCATGCAGCAGGACCACCGGGATATTCCGATTCGATTTCCACTTTGGTAAAAGTCTTGTCGTAATCGGTATTGTCTTTGGGTGCTTCCACAACTCCTTTATTGTCTGAAGGAGGCGCTGTGATGTTATCATCCTGAATACCTTTCTGGTTTACGTCACCAATTTTGGTGTCTTCCAGTTTTTCCACTTCCGGTGGTTTTTCTTCAGCCTTCACTTCTTCGTCCTTAACAATCTTGGGCGGAGTGAACTTGGCCATTTCCACTTTCGGCGGTTCTTTTGGCGGAGGCGGCGGAGGAGGCGGCTCGTCCTTTTTTTCCTGTTTTACATCTTCGAGCTGCACGTCCTGCACCACGGCGACTGTTTTTTTATGGGCTGCCTGGTAGTTGCTGATCAGGTAACCAATCAGCAGGAGCAGCACCAGCGAACCCATCACCATCATCGCGGTAAGCAGGCGTTTGTTATAGGTCTTACGCAGATCGTAAGCCCCGTAGTCCTTGTTCCTTCCCTCGAAAATGATGTCCAGGATATCAGCACTTAGTATTTTGTTTGTTTCCATGATGGACAATTTATAAAATGATTATTTCACGCCATTGGCGGCTTCTGTCAACTGGATGAATTTGTATTCAACCGGTGAGATGTCCACCATGGCATAACGTTTTACGCCGTCGATGGTCATTTCATCCAGGATGTTCACCGTGTTTTTGTAGGACGCGTCATTCGTCGGTTTGATAACCACTACAAAATCCTTGGGGTCCGTCCTGTTCTTTTTGTCGATTACAATATCCCGGATTTTTTTAAAGTCCGTCGGTTTCAAAGTCTGCGCACTGTCTCCCTCATAATAATAGATCACATCATTTTTACCCAGCATCAGCGTGATAACCGCTGAGTTTTTCACCTTATTCTGTTCGTCCGGATTTTTTACGTCCTTGGGAAGGAAAAGGCGCATGGCCGTTGGCTGGCTCATGGTGGTGG
>DATCAO010000148.1:0-4610 GCA_036512575.1 Puia sp. | reverse complement strand
CGGACGTATATATCTGCAGGAATATAACATCCCGCCAGGTGCCCGATATGAACGGGACCATTGGCATAAGGCAGCGCAGCTGTAACCAGGATGCGATTGTATTCTTTCATAATAAAAAGGCGGGCAGGCGCCGCGGGGACTGCAAAAATACGTTAAACAGGCTTAAAGCTCAAGGCTTAAAGCCTAAAGCTTAAAGCCTGAGGCCTAAGGCAGGAAGCTTGAGGCTTTAGAACTAAAACTTCAGCAGGAAATCATCTGGGATGAGGCGAACGCAAATCATATTTTCAAGGAATATTGATCATGTGCGTAGACCATATGTTGCTCGTTCCATTATTCAAATCATGGAATATTTCGGGGAACGCAGACAATCTACCGCATTAATCCCCCTCATCCTTTAACTTTATTTGATGAAGCGAAAGCATTTTTTGGGTACCCTGCTGGGCAGCCCGCTGCTGGGTTCGGTTACCCAACTGGCAGATCGCAGTCCGGCAGTTACAAATTTCGAAAATCAGGCATGGAGAATACCACCCTATCTGAAACCGGGGGATACCATCGGCATTACCTGCCCGGCGGGATTTATGATGCCGGATGAAATCCAGCCTGCAGTGACCGTAATGAAAAGCTGGGGATTTAATGTGCGCATAGGCAAGACTGTGGGGATGAGGAATTTTACATTCGGCGGAACGGACGCAGAACGACTCAGTGACCTCCAGCTGATGCTCGACGACTCCTCCATCCAGGCCATCATGTGCGCCCGCGGCGGATATGGCTGCGTGAGGATTATTGACCAGCTTGACTGGCAGAAATTTGCAGAAAAACCCAAATGGATCGTGGGCTTCAGTGATATTACCGTGCTGCATGCACAGCTCAACCACCAATATCATATCGCGTCGATACATTCCAAAATGTGCAATAGCTTTCCAGACCGGCCCGATCAGGCGGAAAGGGGTCAGTGGGACAGTATTTTATCCATTCAGGCGGCACTGACCGGTCGCGCCATCAGTTATCCGGTGGTCTATGATAAGTCCAACCGCCCGGGCAGCGGGCAGGGTATTCTCACCGGTGGCAATTGTAAAACAATTGAAAGTCTTGCCGGCTCTGCCTCCGATCTCATCACAGATGGCATGATCCTTTTTCTAGAAGATGTTGGAGAATATCTGTATAGTATTGACCGGATGTTTTACAATCTGAAACGTTCAGGGAAACTCTCTAAACTTAATGGCCTGCTTATCGGCGCTTTCCGGGTTAAACCAGACGACCCGGGGGAAGAATTCGGTCAGAGTGTATATAATATTGTGTTGAACCACGTGGTGGAATACCGCTATCCTGTCTGTTTTAATTTTCCGGTAGGTCACCAGAAAATTAATTATGCGCTAAAATGCGGAGTGAAGCATGAGTTGCTGATCACGGAAGACCGGGTGATGTTTAAGGAAGCCTGATTAGCTTGATGCGTAAGGCGTAAGGCAAAAGGCGTAAGGCAAAAAGCGTAAGGCAAAAGGCGTAAGGCTTAACGCTTAACGCTTAACGCCTAATGCGTAATGCTGAAGGTGTCATGCCTCACGCTTACCAATAAACGCAAATAATAGAGCTGTTTATTTTTTTTATATAATTAACAATTGACAATTAACAATTAATGTCGCACATCGTTCCTCCTTATCTCAAAAACGGCGATACGATCGGTATCGTCTGCCCTGCAGGATATATGGAAGCAGAGAAAATCCTGCCCTGCGTGAATACCCTGAAATCCTGGGGATTCCGTGTGCAAGTCGGAAAGACGGTGGGTGGCCCTTCGTCCAATTATTTTTCAGGAACGGATGCAGAGCGACTGGAAGACCTTCAGGAGATGCTCGACGACGAAAAAATTTCCGCGATCCTGTTCGGCCGGGGCGGATATGGATTGAGTCGGATCATTGATCAGATCAGTTTCAAGAAATTCAGAAGATCGCCCAAATGGATCCTGGGATATAGTGATATCAGTTTGCTGCACGCTTATATTTTTGCCAATTATGAAATCGTTACCGCACATAGCGCCATGGCGGGGGCATTTCGCGAGGCCGGATCGGAAGATCCCTATCTGCGCACCATCCGCGATCTGATCACCGGCGAAAAAATGACGCATAGCTGTGATCCGCATCCTTTCAACCGGAAGGGTGAAACGGAAGGGATTCTGATGGGAGGCAATCTCACACTTCTTGCACATACCATTGGCGGCCCGGCAGATTTTAAAACCAAGGGACTGATTTTATTTATGGAGGATATCGGCGAATACCTGTATAATATCGACAGGATGCTGTACCAGATCAAAGCTGCGGGAAAATTTCACAAACCGGCGGCCGTGGTGATCGGGCAATTCACAGAGCTGAAGGATACCGAACGGCAGTTTGGCGAAGACGCGTATGAAATCATCCGGAACATTTTTTCTGAATATTCGTATCCGGTTTGTTATGGATTCCCCGTCGGCCATGTGCATGAAAATGTTGCGTTGAAATGCGGCGCAGAATACAGGCTGAGCATAGGGAAGGAGCGGGTTGTTTTGGAGGAGGTTTAAAGAATACTATCGTGTAATATTAATCCTGTATCGAAAATCAAATAACGACTAAAGAATTAACACCGGGAATTGCTATTCCCTCATTTCGACAAACGATCGACGATCCACGATGCACGACCTATATTGTACCTTTGTAGTTAATATTTCCAGATGAGCTGTATCAAAAAATTGCTTCTTTATTCCCTCGGTGAAAAACGCTATCTCCGCCTGCTGGCCAGTTCCTTTCAGCGTTTATATAAAACAGGACGGCTCGGTGTGGACTACCAGGATATTTATTTTTTGAAGAACCTGGTGAAACCCGGTGATTATTGCATTGATATCGGGGCGCACCTGGGTTATTTTACGATTGAACTGAGCCGGATCTGCGGGAATAACGGGCAGGTTTATGCGATCGAGCCCATGTCGAAATTTTATAACACGCTTTTGACCATCGTGCAAAGCAAAGAGCTCAAAAATATTACACTCTATCCATATGCCATGGGGGGAGATACTCCATTTGTGGAAATGGGGATACCCAGAGTGAACAATACAAAAAAATTCGCCTACGCCCGCGTCATGCGCAGCAGCACATTCCTGGAATACGTGGAATCCGAACAGGTAAAGAATGTATATGGCGATGAACTGTTCCGGGAATTGCCACGCCTGGATTTTATAAAATGCGATGTGGAAGGATTGGAACTGTCGGTAATGCAATCATTCCTCGGGGTTATCAGAAAACACCAACCCGTTATTTTGTGCGAGTTGAGTGATCCCAGGGACAGAAAAAATCTGCTCGATCTGCTCTCCCCCTTTGCTTATCGTTTATATTACCTTGAGAACAGAAAATTGAAGACCCTTTCAATCGACAGTGCCGTTGCTCCGGTTTCGCACAATCATTATTTCATTCCCGACAATCGAATTGAATCATTAGCCCATTTACTTATATAAACCCATTTTCACATATTCATGTGGCGAATGTGGAATTGTGAGAAATGTATCAAAGCGGAAATGAAATGCGCCAATGATAATTTGTAAATGAGGTTTTCAATTGACTCTTTTCTCACATTGTCATTCCGTCATTCCATTTCCCCATTCTTACATATCCACAATACCACATTCGCCACATTAATATGTGAATAAGCATATGCGCGAAAATGTAAATTTGTATTTATCCGCCTATTCTTTTCAGACTCAAATCCGGCAGAGGAGTAACAATCAGCGGAAATTTTTCGATCAGTACATTCGACGGATCCAGGCCAAATCCCCGCTCTTCCGATAGACTGGCTTCCTTAAGCCAGAAATACAATTTCATCACTACCCGTTCAAAAAAAGAAAGTTCATTATCCTGGCTCAGGTATTTTTCCATCACCACAACCTGGAAATCGCCCACCACATTATTCCTTTCCAGCGATTCATAACGGCTGGTAATATTCACTTCTCTGTTTTTCACCAGGTCTTCCACCACTTTCCGAATCATTAAATTGATGCGGGGCTCAATGCGGAAACCCAGTCTGAATTCCACCCGGATGATATCGTTGGGAATAATATGATCCACGGAATATTCAGAGGTATAGGGTTCATCCAGCGTATCGATGTGGACAAACCAGTAAATATCGGCGCGTTTGGGTTTTTTATTGAGGATGGAATAAATGATCTTATGTTCGATTTCCTTGGGATTGTTCGCGCTAGTCATGTACATGAGGTGGGTGGCGAATTTGGGAACAGTGCGGTCAGTACTCAGTTCCTGGATCTGTGGGATATAATTTTCGAGACGCACGAATTCAACATATCGGTTTTTGATTTTACGCGAGCGGTACCAGACATACATGATCGTAAACAAGGCGCCACCCACAATCAGCGTCACAAAACCGCCATGGGGAAATTTATCCAGGTTGGCAAAAAGGAAACTGAATTCAATAATCAGGTAAACGGCCAGATACAGATAAATTAAAACCGATGGAGCCCGCCGGGAGATCAGGTAGTTGGCAAAAAGAATTGATGTAGCCAGCATACAAAGGGTGATGGCCAGCCCATATGCCGCTTCCATATGAGATGAAGACCTGAAATACACCGTTATCCCGCA
>DATCAO010000147.1:0-14382 GCA_036512575.1 Puia sp. | reverse complement strand
CGGGTCTATTATTACATTGTGAAGAAACCCTGGATTTTTTTACTGATTTGTTGTCATGCCTGCGGAGGACCAATCCCGAAAAAAAATTCAGGAGTTGCCTTGCAAAAAATTCCGGTTTCTCCCGGACGGGTTTATGATCTCAGCGGATATGCCGGTGGCGGAGGCGGTAAACCTGAGGCGCTTTTCGATGAAAATGCGTATGTGGATCCCCGTTATGAAAGACCAGGGGAGGGTTTTATTCCGGTCACCAATTGCCAGCCCACCATTCATCCCGATATATATTTTCATGGAGCAGAAGGAAGCCGCATTGTTGTGGACCTGAACATGCCATACAAGATCAGGGAAATATATTACTACGACCGGTCCCGAACAGCAGACAGCTGTTGGATCTATACCGGTTATATGAAAAAATGGAAGCCCGTTGCTGCCTGGGTCACTGCAACACAAACAACCGGCGGATGGAAAAAAATCAGTCTTGACGAAGAATCCCGATATGTGATGATCCGCTTCAGCAGTTATGAAACCAATATTTCTGAAATGGTTTTTTATGGCTATCCTGCAGATACTGTGGCGCCGGCCGACCCTTTCACAAAACACAAAGGGTTTACGCAGACGCCCTTAAATCAATTCCTCGGCGCCAATTATATTATGGAAAACGAAGCTGGGTTGCTGAAACCTTTTCATTACAGCAGGTTATACAATTTCGCCCTGGACTATGACAATGATACGAGCCGGGATGAACATCGCGTCCGTTTTAATATGCTGCACTATGGACGCTATAGCCAGGAAAATGGAAATTATATTTTTGACATCGACACCCTGCAGCGTGTGAACGGGGGAAATATCTGGTTCAGCATCCGCGGTGTCTCCCGTTGGATGAGCGATATGGGATTTACTGATAAGGATCGTCCGCTGAACCGGCCTTTATTAAATACGGAAGACCCGGCCAGTTATTCTCGTCATGCAGAAATGATGTGGCAAATGGCCGCATTTTTCGGATATAACCGGGTGGATACGAACTTAGTTTCGCTCTCGCATGAGCCCCGCAGAACGGGCAGGGGTTCCATGTCCCTGTATGAAAATGGTAACGAAGAAGATGCCAACTGGGTTGGGAATAAATATTGCAGCCCTTATGAATACTTTGCCCAGAGTACGGCGGATTGGGACGGAGATGAAGGGCGGTTGGGAAACCAGCGCGGCATTCACGCAGCTGATCCGGAAGCCAGGCTGATGATGAGCGGACTGACGGGTCTGGATACCAACCGGGTAAAAGTATATGGTTTCCTTTCGGAAAATCTCCGGGACGATAAAAAATTTATCTGGCAGGGTGGAATACAATATCATTATTATGCGCAAAAAAACGGAAAGGGCATATCACCGGAAGCGGATTCGATGCGATGGAAATTGGCCCGGGTGGCCGATTGCAGTTACCGCATCGCCCCGGGTGTAAAATGTTTTCTGGGAGAAAACGGGTACGACAAATCGCCGGCATCCCGCCAGTGCACGCCGATTTTACCCGGTATGTCTGCGGCACAGAGCCAGGGCATTATGTTGCTCCGTTCCATTAACGCAACTTTTTTTTCTGGTTTTGATGCATACATACTGTACTGGCTGCGTGATGGAAATCCGGAAAACGATCCCCGTACTTATTTAACCAGTGGCATCCTTCGTTCGCTGCCCGATGGGAAAACACAGGTTTATCCGGGCTGGTATTATATCAGTACCCTGGTGAACCGCCTCGGGAAATACAGGCCCGATCGTGTGGTGCGTGAAGACGGAGATGTCTGGATCTACCAATACAGGCACAGCGAATTCCCGGATTCCCTGGCTTATTTTATCTATAAGCCGACCGTTGACGGCAGCCTGGTGAATTCCTTCACCCTGCAAACCCCGAAAATACCGGGTAACCAGGTAAAGGAAATCAGTTTTTTAGATCATAACGATCAGGGGGCATCAGAAATCCTGAAAGTTAACGATGGGAAAATTACCATCGACGTGTTGGAAAAACCAAAAATCCTTTTATTCAAAGAACCAGGTGGCGGAAAATAATTTTTCCGCATTCCTTCTTACC
Organism: Puia sp.; assembly: GCA_036512575.1. Classification (GTDB taxonomy): domain Bacteria; phylum Bacteroidota; class Bacteroidia; order Chitinophagales; family Chitinophagaceae; genus Puia. The sequence continues at coordinate 12,311 of DATCAO010000147.1, read as the reverse complement.
TTCATCGCGAATGATCCTCTCTATGCGAAGAAGTTATCTGGAAGATTTTTTTGACGGGATGAATGACAAACTGTTTTTTCTTGATTTTTTTAAGATCTATGTCCCGACAGAGAAAACACCGGCATTTGCTGAAAAATAGACTACGGTGATCCGGCTATTTATTCTTTAATTTACATATGCAAATGCCTTCAGTTCCACGGAATGAAAAAGAAAGGCTTGCTGCTCTCAGGGAATACCAGATCCTGGATACGGAAACGGAACCGGAATTTGATGAGATCACCACTCTGGCCTCTGAGATTTGCCAGGCCCCCATTTCGATGATCACACTGGTTGACGAAGAAAGGCAATGGATTAAATCCTCTGCAAACCTGCCCGTACGTGAAATGCCACGCACTTCGGCATTTTGTGCACATGCCATCCTTTTTCCCCACGATCCCTTTGTGGTTTCTGATATGCGAAAGGATGAACGGTTCAGAGACCATCCTTTCGTTCAGGGAGATCCCCATCTTGTATTTTTTGCAGGCATTCCGCTCACCAATCCCGATGGATTTGCACTGGGCACTTTATGTGTGCTGGATAAGCGGCCCAGGTTACTTACCGACAGCCAGCTGCGGGCACTGACCATCCTGGCCAGGCAGGTTATTCACCTGCTTGAACTTAGAAAAGCCAATTTCCGGCTGAAGTCATTAAAGTCAGATCTGGAATCGCGTTATGAAGAATTGCAACAGTTTGCATTTGTCATTTCGCATGATATTAAATCACCGCTTGCCAGCATTGTTTTATCGGGCGAAATGCTGCGCGAACATTTCGGGAAAACCATCGATGAAGATAACGACCAATTGCTCCAAATATTAAGCCGTTCGTCTTTAAAAATTCGAAACCTGGTAGACGGTGTACTCGCATATTATCGTTCCGAATGGGCTCTGGGGGAAGGTTCGGAATCTTTCGAACTCCTGCCATTTTTATTTTCTATTGCCGAGATGTTCAATACAAACAATGCCGTTGATATTCAGTTGCCAACGGAAGACAGGAACATGGTCATGAATAAGACGGCGTTGGAACAGATTCTGGTGAACCTGGTTCAGAATGCAATTAAATACAACGATAAAGACAAACCCGTCGTACAGATCCGGTTTTCAGAGGATGATTCAAATTATTATTTTGTTGTAATTGATAACGGAAAAGGCATTGCACCGGAAGAACAGAAAAAAATATTTGAATTGTTTACCACACTGGGCCAGCGCGACCGCTTCGGCACGCAGGGTTCCGGAATCGGATTGTCCACGGTAAAAAAACTGGTTGAAAAATTATCCGGCACTGTTGTCTTGAAATCCAAGCCTGGTGAAGGATCAGAATTTTCTTTTTCCATTAAAAAGCGGCACTAATTTTTACTATTTAACTCCTTGTTGACGGCATGAAATTTATAAAACAACTGATTCTGTACGCTGGTTTGATTCTTGTTTTCGGCGCGCTGATCTTTTTTATGCTGAAGTCCGGCGGTCACAACGCCCTGGCTGATCGGGGAGCGACGATTCCGGTTCCGGAGACTCCCCGGGATTCCGGTTTTTTTACGAATTTGTTTCAGGAGAATATGCAGGAAGCCCTCCCGCGCCTGTTATTGCAGATCATTATTATCATTGTGGCGACCCGTTTATTTGGATTGGCTTTCAGGAAAATCGGTCAGCCTGCCGTCGTCGGTGAAACAGTGGCCGGTATCGTACTCGGACCCTCACTGCTGGGCCTTTTGTTTCCGGGTGCGTTTCATTTTATTTTTCCCGCCGAATCCCTGGCGAACCTGCGATTCCTCAGCCAGATCGGTTTGATTCTTTTTATGTTTATTGTAGGCCTGGAACTCGATTACCGCCTCCTGCGCAAACAGGCTTTTGAAGCGGTGATCATCAGTCATGCCAGTATCATCATACCCTTTTGCCTGGGCATATTTATTTCCTTGTATTTATATCCCCATTTTGCAATACACCACACAGGCTTTTATCCTTTTGCCCTGTTCATGGGCATTGCCATGAGCATAACAGCTTTTCCTGTGCTTGCACGGATCATCAGGGATAGAAAACTGACCGACACCAAACTGGGCATCCTGGCCATCTCCTGCGCTGCATTGGATGATGTTACCGCCTGGTGTATCCTGGCCATACTCATCGCCCTGATTCGTTCGGGATCCGGAATCAACGGACTCTGGGTTGTGGGTATGGTCGCGCTGTATTCGGCCATCATGCTTCTGCCGGTCAGAAGGGGACTGGCTTGGATTCAGGCAGCATACGAAAAGGGAAATATCAGTTATAATACACTCATGGGCATTTTGTTTTCCATGTTACTTCTTTCATCCTGGTGTACGGAAGTGATCGGCATACATGCACTATTCGGTGCGTTCCTGGCCGGCATCATCATTCCGAAAAACAAAGAATTACATACCCGCATCATCAGCAGGATCAGTGATCTGACCCTGGTGATGCTGCTTCCATTATTTTTTGTATTTACCGGACTGCGTACACAGGCCGGTGTATTGAATTCTGCCGTTCTGTGGACCAGCTTCGTGTATATCCTGGTTTGTGCCGTAGCGGGCAAATTCGGCGGAAGTGCCCTGGTGGCCCGGGCATTGGGACAGTCCTGGAAAGACAGCCTCTCCATCGGTGCGCTGATGAATACCCGGGGTTTGATGGAACTGGTTGTTTTAAATATTGGTTACGATATGGGAATTCTCAGCACGGAGATTTTTTCCATGATGGTATTGATGGCGCTGCTGACCACCATGATGACCAGCCCGCTGCTGGACTGGATCAATTCTTCTGCAAAACTGCGAGTATGAGTTGAAATTTCATAAAGACCCGGGTTCCCGAATAAATTTTACCCCGGGCCGGAATACTTTTCAAGCCTTGTTCATAACCTATTTCGAATTGAATCAGCGGATCCCTGTTCGGATCGATCATTTGAAGATATTTGATCATCGTAGCGCTGGTAATTCTGAATGGCTGCTGCAAATGACTGCCCGCAATCTCAGTGATCATTTCCAGCATACATACGCCTGGCAATACAGGATGCTCCGGGAAATGTCCTTTGAAAATGGGATGCCCGGCCTGGAGCAGCACGGATGCCTGAATAATTTTTTCAGTTTCTGTAATTTGTTGGATCGTATATAAATTATTCAGCAGCAAGTCCGGTAATTTTTTTCAATGATATGGTGAAATTAAAATTCAGATGCCGGATTATAATGCTGTCCGGCTCATTTCCATAAATATTTCCAGGAAAACTGGCTTCCACAACTGGTTTTTTTTCGGAAGCCCTCTGCATTTTCACCAGGTGCCTGCAGGGGATATCCGTTATATAGTAATTTATTCCTCCACCAGTCTGGGGATAGGCATGATAGACCAGCTGGCTGTCCATTAATGTATAACTACTCGTACTGCCCATATTCCTGAACAGGATAAGCTCAAAATCCTTTCTCAGGGTTTTGATCAGGTATTTCTTATTCATGTCCGGGGTGATCTGGTAAACAGTGAACCCGCTGTCGGCCCCGAATCCAAAATCGAAAAAAGGGAAACCCATTTCATTCGTAAACAGGATCCGGGTACTGCTGTCCGGCATCTTTTTGATTATTAATAGTCCGCTGATATGGATTTTTTTTACATCAGCTGATGTTTTATAAACGACCCGGTAGAACTCCGGTTTAAATTGCAAAACACAATTTTCTCTGGGTTGGGATTTCTGCAAGTGCCGGTAGCTGTTGCAGGAACCAAACCACATTACCCCGCTAAGGAATATTAAACTTCGAATCAGGGATCTGGGCATTGAGTTCTTTGTTCTGAAAGCGTATGATTGTTTTATCACCGGTCGCATCGTACATTCCGATGGCTGTTGCCGTAAAGTCCTTTTTATCCAGGACAATATTAATATTTTTATAGAGCTCCTTCAGGTTCTTTGCCATGGGTTTGAATTCGATGAGCCAGGATCCGGCATTTTCGAATATCCGGTATTGGAAATCGGGATTATCGAGCATATTGCCCGAAATACAATCTATCAGTATCCGGTTCACCTGTCGAAAAACCGGGTTGGAACCGGCAGATATTTTATTTTCTTTCTGACCATCCTTAACGTAAATTTTCCCGCCATTCAGGATCAGGAGATAGGTGTATGGCTGCAGGTATTCCATACGAAGCCTGTCTTTTTTCCGGAAGCAGAATTTTCCGGATGAAACCATTTTCTCCGACAACATGGTCATGGTTTTCTCCTGGATGAAATCTGCCTGCAGGGATTCTGTAGTGGCTGTTGATTGTATGAAGGATTTTTTTAATGATTCGGTATTCTTCATTTCATTGTAACCCGGATATTGTCCGCGGCTGCTCAGACATAAAAAAAACAAACCCACCAGCATCAGCGATCTAAACATAAGGGTTCAAATTAATCAATTTATCCAGCCGTTCCACCCGATACCCTTTTTCCTGAATGCTTTTCAGCAGGCGGGGTAGTATCTGAATGGTCGTTTCCTGGGTATCGTGTAAAAGCAGGATGGCGCCTGGTTTCAGGGATGATATGATTCTCTTCAGCAAACGATTTTCATCGTGGATGACGGTATCATAAGAACGGATCGACCAGCCGATGGAAATAAACCCGCCTCTGTATAGTGCTGCCTTGAGGTTTGGATTGGTCACGCCGTAAGGCGGCCTGAAAAACAGGGGCTCAAATCCGGTTATTTCTTTGCAGGAGGCTGACATTTTTTTTATATCGTCGAGCATCCTCCCCGGACTGCGCAAATCAAATAAGGGGTGATGGGAGAAACTGTGGTTGCCGATAATATGACCTTCTTCGGTTATTCGTTTTAATTGTGCCTCCCGCCCGGTTATATTTTTACCGATACAAAAAAATGCGGCCTGTACCTGATGTTCTTTCAACAGGTCGAGGATACGATCTGTTTTTTCCCCTGCAGGCCCATCGTCAAAACTTAGTGCAATGTTTTTTTCTGTACGGGGTCCGGAACAAATTGATTTCAAAAAAAATCCCCATTGTATAAAATAAGTTCCACAGAACAGGACGACGGTATAAATCAGGAACAGCCACAGGTAGACAGGCGCACCCACCTGGGTATAACGATCCGCCCAAATCCAAACCAGGATGAGCAGGATATAAGAAATATTAAATAAACGGTAGTTCAACAGCTGCTGATTAAAATAAAACTGTGATGGGTATTTCCGTCTCGGTGATGTATGATGATATGTTTCAGTGGTAGTGTCAATCCCATCATCCAGGAAGGTGGTTTTTGTTCCTTCAGTAAATGGGCTGCCAGCCATAGAGCGAATCCGGAAGCTGTCGGAAAATCCCCGCTCAATGATTTAAACGGAAAAAAAGATTTTCCGGGGAATACGGTTTGAAGAAGGTTTTCATCCGGTGCATCCATTTGCGGATTGCCGGTATGCGAGCTGAGCACCAGGTCGATTTCTTTTGGAGACATTTGATTGCTTTTCAGGAAATCGATCAGCTCCGCGTTTACGGCCTCGTTGTTTTGCGGTTTATATAAAATGCGCAGATCCGGGATCAGCGCCAGCGGATGGTAACCGGGTTCTTTATCCATCAGAAAAAAAGCTGCTCCTTCTCCCGCAATGTTTCCCGAAACCGGCTGGCCGTTTTTCCAAACCGGTTTATACAATCCAAACCGGCTTAATATGGTGTGCCGGTCATTGGTGATTTCGTCAATAGCTCCCACCAGAACGGGCCGCATGCCTTCTTCCAAAAGCAGGCTGGTTTCGATCAAAGCGTTTTCAAATGAAAAAGACCGGTGTACGATGGTGTTATTGTACTGATGGCATTTGAGCAGCAGGGCAATTTGTGCACCAACGGTGTTATGCGTCGACTGGATAAATGCTGTAGGACTTAGCATTTTTTCTTCAAACTCTATCATCTTCCGCAGAAAGGAAGAGGAGTCTTCCAGACAACCGTATGCTGTGGCCGTCAATATTGCAGAAGGATTTTCGATGCCTGCATTCCGGAGGCAGGTGAGGGCCGCTGCCACACCCATTTTAACGATCCGGCTCATACGACGGATCATTTTACTGTCGACGAAAGAATCATAATCCGGTTCAATCGCTTTGAATGCATTGGTTGGAGTTGTCACCCGTTGTTGAAAAAAAGCTTCTGCGTCCAGGCTGTGCTGGGGGGAAATATTTCCTGTGGAATGGATGTACATCTTCATACAATCTGTTAAGCCGCAGAAAAAATGAGTGAAGAACAGTTGCCGCCGAATCCAAATGAATTCGATAATACATGAGACAAGCGCTGATTTTTTAAACAAGCCGTCACCGGTTGAAAAGGAAATTCTTTCATCGGGGTCTCCAGTCGAAGGTTTGGAAAAATAACACCATGCTGAATGGCCAACACAGAATATACAGCTTCCACTGCACCACTGGCTCCAAGGGTATGACCGGTATATGCTTTGGTTGAACTCATCTTCGGATAAGCCGGATCAAACAGAATCCGTATGGCGGTTCCTTCAGCAATATCATTATTCTGGGTGCCCGTGCCATGGAGGTTGATGTAATCTATATCCGAAGGAAGGAGGCCTGCATAATCCAGTGCGCCTTTCATGGCAAGATAGGAACCGGTGCCTTCAGGCGACGATGCCGTTTGATGAAAAGCGTCATTGGCATTCGCGTAACCGCTGATGCGGGCATAGGGTTTTTTATTCAGTTCTTTCAATCCTTTATCTGAAGCCAGCAACAAGTAAGCGGCTCCTTCACCCAGGTTGAGTCCATGACGGTTTTCATCGAAGGGTTTGCACAATTCTTTATCCAGGATCATCAGCGTATTGAATCCATTCAGGGTAAAACGGGTCAGCGCATCTGCACCACCCACCAGGGCATAATCCAGCAGACCGGCCCGGATCATTCGCGCGCCGGTAAATATGGCATTGGCGGAAGAAGAGCAGGCTGTGCTCACGGTGCTCACAAAATGGCGGATGCCCAAATGGTCAGCCACCAGTTCGGAAACCGCACCGCATTCATGATGCACGACGTCGGCGAGCCTGCCTGCAGAAGTATTGGTAGAAAACAAACGAAAAAAATTTTCCGTTCTATCCATCCCTCCAACCGTATTGGCGGAAATAAATCCTGTCCGGAGTCGATTATTTTTTTCCCATCCCGCATCTGCAAGCGCTTCCCGGGCTGCCAGGCAACTGAGCAGTGCGGTGCGGGGCAGTCCGGGTGAAAGCCCTGTAGCCAGCGCGAGTTCTCTACTATCTGCTTTGACTTCTCCGACCGGGAGTTCATTGACATGCACGGAGGGCAGCCACATCATATCCCCAATGCCCGGCTGTTCTGTGATGAGGGACTCCAGGTTCTCGTCGAGCCCGTTCCCGATGGCAGACACAATACCCAGACCGGCAATCCAGGAAGGGGAACTCATGGAGCAACCTTTATAGCACCACTATTGGCGTTAATATAATCAGCCATGGTACGCACTGAATGAAATACACGCGGACCGTCTTCTGCGTTTGACAGTTTGATATTGTATTCCTGTTGCAACAATACGATCAGTTCGAGTGCGTCTATGGAATCCAGGCCGATCCCTTCTACAAAAAGCGGCTGGTCGTCACCGATATTTTCAGGTTTCAGATCCTTCAGGTTCAGTCGTTCGATAATCTGCTTTTTAAGCTTCTCCATTAAATGATCCATATTCGGGCAGGTTCAAAAGATTTAGGTTGTCTGCGGTAAAAGGCATTGTGTTTTCGGAGCCATCCATTTCAACCAGGAACAACAGCGCCCGGTAATTTTCTTTATACAGGTCAACCCATCCGCAGATACAGTTTTTGATTAGATTGTTCTCGAATAAATGGCTTACATATCCGGCCATAAAATTACCATCGAACTGCTTAAATACAAAAAATGCATTTTCGCCTTTAAAATGATGCCGGATGGCGATTTCACCGATTACAATATTGGGTAAGGTATATACAAATAACGCAGGACTGGCGCCGGAGGGAATGGTTTTTTCATATTTAAGATCCACATCAAGACTGGCGTGGGCATTGGAGAGTATCAGACCTGTCTCTGTCTCCTTGTATTTTTTTTCATGATCCGTTCCTTCGAGCAGGATTTCAGCAGCCAGAAAACCCAGTTTGCATAACATGTCCATCTTGTGAAACTTCGGATAGGCGATTTTAAAATGGGCATAGGTTTCATTCAGCAGGGTATCTGCATTACCCGGATATTCAAAAATGCGCTGACGGTTCTTAAAAACTTTGTTGCCGGTGATCAGGCAGGATGCAGTGATATGTGTAACCGTTTGCAAAATACCGGCTCCTTATTTAGTTTGAGAAATCATTCTGTCCCGGAAACCAATTATCGCCGCCAGTCGGTGTAAACCGTGTTGATGATCTTTCACATAGGGATTATTGAGATCCCAAACGTATCCGGCCAACACCGAACAGATCTGACTGTTGATGAGCATATCCTGGTTGTCTGCAAAGAAAATGGTGTCTAATACGCCCTCATACCAGGCCATTACATAGGATCGGAAAGTGTCAACACCCTGCATCATCACTTTCGAATAATCATTTTCCCAGTCAACAGCCCGTCCGGCCAGGGTATCCACAACCAGTTTGCCGGCGATCTGGCTGGAAACCGTCGCCAGGGTAACACCGGATGAAAATACCGGATCGAGAAATTCGGTCACGTTACCTGTGAGCACATAACCCGTTCCATAAAATCGTTCCGTGCTGGAACTCCAGGATTCGAGCACCCGGGGTTCGAATAGGAATTCCACGTCTTTGAATCGTTCTTTCAGATAGGGCTCGTCCTCAATCAGGCTTCTGAATTGCTGTTCCGTATTACCAGAATATTGAGCGAAAAAAGAGGGATCTCCCACAAAACCCAGTGAAGTGATCCCGCTGGAGAAAGGTATGATCCAGATCCACACGGCCGGTTTATGTACTACGATCGTAATGCGGTTGGGTTCGTCCGACAATGACCGGCGCAGGTCGACCGTATGCGTAAAGAGCGCTTTACGCGGCGGTAGGTTAGAGGGCTTGTCAAGCTTAAAGAGTTTTGGAATCACCCGGCCGTAACCACTGCCGTCAATAATGAATTTTGCTTTGATTTGCGATAGGGTTCCATTTTTATCTTCAACCGTGGTGATGGAATCAGATCCCTGGAATTCGATGGCGGTAACCGCAGTTTCATAGTCAATGCGAACACCCATTTTTTCCACCGTATCAGCGAGCGTTTTATCAAATTCCGCGCGTGGAACCTGCCAGGTCCATTCCCATCCCTTGGTAAACTGACGGGAGAACTGGTAATCGCAGATCTTGCCGTTCTTTACGAATTTCGCTCCGCCCTTTTCCTGGAATTTTTTCTCTTTGACTGCATCCAGAAAACCGGCTTCTTCCAACGCTTCCATACAACGGGGTAGCAGGCTTTCTCCGATGACGAATCTTGGAAATTGTTGTTTTTCTACGATCCGCACCTGGTATCCTGCTTTGTTAACGATGGAAGCGGCAACCGTGCCTGCAGGTCCCGCACCAATCACCAGTACATCCGTGGTTTGGATATTCATATAAAAGATTTATTATTTTTTTTACGCTTTTTACATTTCAGAAGGGAATGACTCAACCCGATATCATCGATCCGTTCTTCCACGAAAAATCCTGCCAGCTCAATACAGCGGATGAACACGGCAGAATGATACATCTGACTGTTTCCATTCGCCAGCGCGGTAAAATAAATGGAAGTCTGTTGCAAACAAAACGCAGCTGTTTCAAATCGCTGGTTGTCCCAGAAAGCTTCCAGGATCAGCACGTACTGGTCGTCTGTAACGGACGCGAAGCAGCGTTTCAATATGGAAACGATTTCGTCCTCCGAAAAACAATCCAGGAACTGGCTCATCCAGATGGCATCAAAACCTTTTGGAAAAGGGATCTGTTCATCCAGCAGGTTGGCGGGATAAAAATGAATGCGTTCACTGAGGCCGGCCTCTTCCACATTTTTCCTTGCCACCTGCAACTGGCCGGGCAGATCCATGATGGTGATTTCAATATCCGGATCAAAACGGGCACTGGCGATCGCCCATTTTCCCGTATTGCCACCTATGTCTAAAATTTTCTTTATGTTTCCCGTGTATACTTTAGACAGTGCGGGCGGAAAGGCCAGGTCTGAAAAATAATGATCGAAAGCGAACCAGCTCTTTTGTATGTCTGCAGGCAGGGATGAAAGTCCATCATAAATGGTATCCCATTCACCAAATGTTTTCAGTCCTTCCGGTTTTCCGGTTTTTATACTTTTATCCAGAAAAAATAATCCCTTATAACATACATCCTGGATGAAATTCATATTCACCTGGGTGAGCGGATCATTATAGATGTATGTGCCCGTTTTGGTAATCGTATATTTTTCATCATTGACCACGACAAGACCAATACCCAGCGCCGATTCCAGCAGCACGCGCACACCGTAGCGCGGCAGCCTGACCTGTTCCCGGATTTCTTCCAGCGTGAGGCCTTCAGATCCCTTCTCCAGCAGAATCCTGAGGATGCCACTATTGCGCATCACGCGGGCGACCTGGAAAATAACAGGACTAAATGCGATCCACTGGGCCAGGCCCTTCGCCTCAAGTGCCGTTTTCTGATCCTGTTTGAAAAAATTCATTGTTTATTTCGTAGATTTTAAAGATACAAGAAGATAGTTATTAGTTGTTAGTTGTTAGTTATTAACCACTAACAACTAACAACTAACAACTAACAACTACAATCGCTGCATTACAACCCCCAAAACCCGAAGCTGTTTTCAGGCATCTGTGAAGTTTGGCGGGTCTCAATTCTTTAATGACATTTACCGGTTGTTCTGTTCCAGGTTCCGAAAAGCCCCGCGTGGGCAGCAAAATATTTTCTTTCATGGATTGCATGGTCAGAACGGATTCCAGGATACCGGCAGCACCGAGGGTATGTCCGTAATAGCCTTTGAAACTATTTACCGGAACTTGTTCCATAAGGGCGAGGTGAATGGCTTTGGCTTCCATATCATCGTTGTATCGTGTAGCTGTTCCATGTGCGGAAATAAAATCAATCTCCTTCGGACCGATGCCTGCCTGTCTCATCGCACTTTTAATGGCCAGTAGTAATTCTTCGCCCGTGCGGGACGGACCGGAAATATGATTGGCATCATTGGAAACCGCTCCGCCGGCGATTTCTAAATGGCCGGGCTTTTTACTTGCAGACAATACCACCGAAGCCGCCGCTTCACCGAGGCTGATGCCATCGCGAGCTGCATCGAAGGGACGGCAGGGCTTTGGACTGATGGCCTGGAATGAGCGGAAGCCTGAGAAAATAAAAGAAGTGATCAGGTCCCCGCCTGAAATGACCAGTTGATCATACACTTCGGCTTGTATCAGGCGCATGCCTGTGATCATGGCCAGCAGTCCCGAGATGCACGCATGTGAAATGACCAGGGGTTCGGTTTGAAAACCCAGTTTTTTTGCAATGCAGGAAGCACTGCTGTTTAAAGAAATCCGTTCTTCCGGAATATTCCCGTCTGAACAATTTTCAATGAGACTGATATTTCCCTTTGTGGAAGAAAGAATAAATCCGGTTTTTAATCCACTGTGTTGTAGATCAATCCCGGCACGCTGCATGGCATTCTGGGCCGAAAGGAAAACGATTTGTTCGAAGGGGGTGAGATCCTTATCGGCCGGAATATCACCCGGCGAAAAAAGGGATGCGTAAAAGGGTTCCGGATTGATATTTGAATGATGCAGCCGGATGCCGGACAAACCGGCGCGCAGGGCATGCATATTGTCCTCCGTGGTTTTTCCAATAGGAGAGAAGATATTATCTGCTGTCACATAGACCTTCCTCATCGAATCAGTTTGAGATGAATTCCATTTATTTTAATCACAATACGTTCTGATTTATCTGACCTCCAGAAATTTCTTTTTCCAGTCCTCAAAAAAAGGAGGATTCAGAAGCTGCAGCATGGATTGTTCACGGTCAAGAAATACCTGCACTGAACTGCCCGTGGCCACGAGATCCGCAGTTTTCTTATTGAAAAGGCGGTAGCTAAATTGAATTTTTGCGGCATCACAGGGGATATAATGGGTTTCTACGATTACCGTATCTCCGTACCGGAGAGATTTTTTAAATGCACAATCCACGTGAACCACGGGAACCACCAGGCCGTTATTGTAAAAGTCGAGATAACCCACGCCATACCGGTTGCCGAAATCCTCGCGGCCGTCTTCAAAGTAACGGATATAATGTCCGTGCCAGACGATGCCCAGCGGATCGGCTTCATTAAAACGCACCCGGATTTCCGTTTTGC
>DATCAO010000146.1:0-2600 GCA_036512575.1 Puia sp. | reverse complement strand
AATCATGATCAATGGCAAGAAGAACAACTGGATCATATTGGATATGAACAACCAAAGCACAAAAGCCGGATAAGGATCAAAGCGCGCTTTTTCCGGGGTTAAAATGTTCCAGCCCAGCCAGCAGACAGTCCAAAGAAAGATGAGCATAAAAAAACCCATGCTGCCGACTTTATTGGTAATCCATAAAGCCAGTCTGTCCAGCATGGAAGCTTTTTTATTATCGCGTACCAGCAATTTCATGCACTCCTGTCTTTTGCGTTTTAGATCTTCTATTTTAAGGGGAATGTTTTGCGGCATATGAAAATGTGTTAGATTGACTATTTTAAAACCCAATGTATTGAAATCTGTATCACCAACGTACAGTAGCGTATCGAAAATGAACTATTTTACAAATACAATACTGTTAGAACGCTGTAAATCAAACATTTCTAATTGCGGCATGTAATTAGATCCCTACCCGACAGCGCACCAGATTCCCAGCATAAACACCTGCACATGTTCAGAAACAACATCATCATCGCCATCCGCACCATCCTGAGGAATAAGACGAACAGCATCGTCAACATCGCGGGCCTCGCCATCGGGCTCGCCTGTGTGATCCTTATCGCACTCTATGTGCAGGACGAACGCGGGTATGACCGTTTTTTCAAAAACGCCAACCGTATCTACCAGGTCGATATGGATGCGTTGATGGGTGGTGAAGGCGGACTGATATCCAATACACCACCAGCCGTCGGGGCTGCATTGCAAAAATCGTTTCCGGAAATTGAAGCCTATACCCGGTTTTACGTGATGGGTAATGAAGTGATCAGCAACAATACAAAAAGCAAGGATCAAAAACTGTTTACGGAAAAACACCTGCTGTCGGTGGACTCGAATTTCCTGGAAGTTTTCGATTACGCGTTCAAAAAAGGAGATGCCAAAACCTGCCTGCAGAAACCATATTCTATTGTGTTGACAGAAACAACGGCCGAAAAATATTTTGGCAAAGCAGATCCGGTCGGTAATTACCTCGTGCTGGATGAATACAAACAGCCCTTTGAAGTGACCGCCGTTTTAAAAGATCTGCCCAACCAGTCAACCATTCAGTTTGATCTGTTGATTCCGACTTCCGCCTGTCCGCCGGTACAGAGATTCAGCTGGAGCTGGGTCTGGCTGCAGATGACCACTTATGTGCTGCTGAATAAAAACACGCCGACCGATCCGGCCAGCATCAATAAACTGGTACAGAAATTTCCGGACATGGTAAAAGTGCAGGCAGCTTCCGCGTTCCGGCGAATCGGGCAACCTTACGATGAATTCGTTAAGAAAGGCGGCAAATGGAATTTCTTTTTACAACCGCTGACCGCTGTGCACCTGTATTCGGCAAATATCGGTTCCCAGTTTCTCTACACGCTGAGTGATATCAAATACATCTATATCTTTTCTGCCATCGCTTTGCTCATCATCATACTGGCCTGTGTAAACTTTATGAACCTGTCCACCGCGCAATCAGTAACGAGGGCAAAGGAAGTGGGTATTCGTAAAGTATTGGGTTCAGAAAAAAAACAACTGATCCGTCAATTTCTTGTTGAAGCATTGGTATACAGTTTTATTTCCGCCGTTTTCGCTTTGGTCCTGGTGGTGTTCTGTCTTCCGGTATTCAATGCAGTGGCCGGCAAAAACCTTCAGTTCAACAGTATTTTTCATTCGGGCATCTGGCTTTTTATTTTATTGCTTGTCGTGGTCACCGGTTTACTCGCAGGTAGTTATCCGGCTTTTTACCTGACATCCTTCAACCCGGTATCCGTTTTAAAAGGCGGTGTTTTTAAGAAAAGTTTGTCCAACCTGTTGATCCGAAACGGGCTCGTTGTATTCCAGTTTACGATTTCCATCGCGCTCATCATCTGCACCATCATTTTATTTCAGCAGCTGCAGTTCACACAGACCAAGGACCTGGGTTTGAAAAAAGACAATGTGATCCTGATTCCGAACGGAGAAAAAATGGCGGCTAAGGATCAGGAGACCATGAGGCAGGAAATCGGCTCCATGGCAGGCGTTTACCATGCATCCATAGCTACCAGCGTGCCCACCTTGAAATCATTCGGTGACAATTATGTACCGGACCCCTCGGCATCCGGAGAGAAACTGGTCAAGGACATCATACTCAATTCTTTCATGGTGGATGAACAATTCCTTCCTTCACTAAATATCCAACTGCTGCAGGGAAGGAATTTCTCCAAAGATTTTAACGACTCCGGTTCGGTGATCATCAATGAAACGGCTGTTGAAAAAATCGGTTGGACACATCCCCTGGATCAGTACATGACGTACACAGGCAACAACAATCAGCGATTCAAAGTGATCGGGGTGGTGAAAGATTTTGATGTGGGATCCATCCGCGACGCGATGTCGCCTTTCGCCCTTTTTCATTCCTCTTCGAAAACCTATACGACAGGAACCTCTTACCTCGTGGTCAGTGTCGATCCGAAAAGGACCAGGGCCCTTTTGTCTCAATTCGAAAGCAAATGGAAAGGTTTCACTTCAACAGTACCCTTTGAATACAGTTTCCTCGATAAAAGTTTCGAAGCCATGTATAATGACGAACAACGCATGGGCAC
>DATCAO010000145.1:0-5388 GCA_036512575.1 Puia sp. | reverse complement strand
ATATCATTATACCGCAGGCATTTCCTGGCTGGATTCCCTGCACAATGCCTCCATGATCCTGAGTGGCATGGGACCGGTCGTGAATATCGAAACGGTCTCCGGAAAGTTATTCTCTTCTTTTTATGCTCTGTTCAGCGGCGTAATTTTTATAACCAATATCGGTGTGATCCTGGCCCCGGCCATACACCGCTTTTTCCATCGTTTGCATGTTCCCCCTGGCAGTGACAGGGATTGAACGGTCATTTTATTTTCTTAAAAACGATTTGTTCATTTTCTTTCTTGACAACGAAAGCGAAAAAATCCCTTAACGTTCCATATTCGTCAGTAGGAAAAAATGTTTTATTGAGTTTTAACCTAACCCGCATCTGGATATTACTTTCACCCTTTTGTATGAGGTATTCGAACATACCCTCGTTCTCATTATAAGCGACACGGGCCGACTTGGGCACTTCATCAATCTGGTATCCTGTGGGTATTTCCATATTGAGTATATAAGTCTCATCAATCAGATAGGGCATTTCAACCGGATAATGACGGTTCATGGATTTAAACGGGTTGTTCTTATACCCTTCGTTTAACAGCGGATTAAAATATAGAATATCCTCCCCGCCCGATTGTTTAACCATAAAATCATATCTGACAGTCAAAGGGTAATCAAAGCGCATAAGTGAATCCGTTTGAATGTTGTCGATACTTAAATCGGATTCATTGGCTGAAATTATTTTTTTTCCGTATTCCTTCATTGAAATGGATCCGATTTCCTCACGGATCTGTTGCGATTCAACCTTACCTAAATTTTTTTTGAACGTACCAGACCATTTTCCTTTATCATCATTTATTATTATGACTGATGCCGTGCTGGATTCATGAAGCGAATCCGACGACAAAAATATTGGAAATGGTTTCTCAGAGTTGACCACATGACCCCAGCCATTATAACAGTCTGCAGGAAGCTGGTCAAAACCAATATGATGCTCACTGGCATCAAGTTTCACCATTTTGTCATTCAAATAGGCCACACAAATCACATAATTATATTCCGCCACGAGAGGATAATTCGGATCAGCCAATCCATGTTCCCTGGTGCTCAAAATCATCGGATCCGCATTAAGACCCGCTTTTCGCAACATCGCGGTAAGCAATAGGTTCAATTCCGCAACATTTCCCTCCTTTTTTTTGAATACTTCTTTTAACGGATTATGCGAATAAAGGCCAAGGCTTCCATAGCCCTGCTCCTCGATGGTTTTGAAATTGTCTCTTACATAACTATAAATTTTGTTGACCTTTTCCTCATCTGAAGTAGCATGTTGTACAATTGTCTGAATTTCATCATACATCCAGACGTTTTCGCGACCCAGTGCTATTCCGAAATCTTCATTTTCCAGGAGGGATTTACTTAGTAAATTCCAGGTAGAACGTATTTCATGTTTATCTGTTTCTGTATTCCATTGTACAAAACTCAGTTGAAAAGTGAACCTGGAATAATAATTCTCAATAGTGGTCGTATACGGCTCTTCATGCAGAGAAGGGACGTTTTTCTTAACCCACCTCCGGTATAGGGAGGCTCCGTGTATGCTGTAACTTTCATCGGCATTGGTCCCATTACTCTGTCTCACTGCATAGGATGTATAAATATCCCGGGTTGTATCAATAAAAAAATCCTGGTTTCCCTGTACGCGTCGTATATAATGCAAAGGCGGTGGTATCGTCACGCTCAATTCACTCCACAAACAGGGATATTCGCCCTGAAACGACCAGGGATTCATTTGATCAGGATAGGGCGACCTGATCGTGTACTCCAAATCAAAAACTGATCCTTCTTTGAGAGCCGGAATGGAAAATCTTTTCTCATCAATCTCCTCATTATATTTTACAGTAAAAACAGATTTTTCATCAAGCTTGGTTTCATTTATAACGCCATTTTCCAGATTAAAGGTTGAGGCTTTTAATGATATGATTTTTTCATAGCCCTGTTCTGGATTATGAAACAGGGGAATATCACGTTTGCCAATTACAAATCCGTTTTTGTTATTAATCTTAACCCGAATAAACCGTGTAAAAACTAAATCGAAAAAACCATTGAGATTGCCTTCAAACTTCATTACGCCCACATCGGCTATGATCACAGCATTTGCTCCTGAGTCAAACTGATCTGCAGAAAGCTTGAAATCGGCAGGTGTCAGTTTTCCAAATTTATATTCCTGTTTGTCCTGGGCAAATACCCCGACTGCTATGAAAAGGGCCAAAAGATTTAAAATCACTCCCTTGCTGTTAGTCATAGTTGTAATATTTGATGATTCACATATTATCCGGCGCCATTCAGTTCTCTGATAAAACGTAAAGCCGCCAATTGTAATGACTGATAACTTTATGTAAAACCTTAATCTCGTGTTCTCAATTTTTCCTGACTAATACAATACTTGAATGGTCGGCACCGTACAGGTCGTTATAAAATTTTTCGATTTCCGGATAGTCTTTTGCAGGAAACCGTCCGCTGGATTGCTCCTGTATTCTGATAAAAATGATCTTACCCGGGGTTACGATCGTAACACGTTTATATTTCCCGAATTTGCTCTCCCATTGTTGGTCTTTAGGCCCGGATTCTAATTCATATCCATCGGGAATCGTGATTTGAACACTGTCGATATGCTGATATTCGTCCCTGATTTCAATAGGCAATCTTCTGTTCTTATCTTCCTCCAGTTTTTCTGAAGAGCGGGTCAGAATATCCGGATTTAAGAAAATGCGTTTCCCGGTTACCTGAGCATAGTTATTCACTCTTAAATCCAAAGTCTCGTGAATCACCGGCAGTCGCCTGGAATAATCCTCCTGATAATTAAAAGAAATCACTTCATATGTGGACAGACTGAATTTCGATTTCAAACTGGTTAACTGATCTTCCTTTGATTCATGATGAATGAATTTTTCCACCTCATCCTGGCAAAGTGCTTTGTATGCAGTTTTAGATTCCAGATTCAGATTGCCTTCATTATCCAGGACTGCCTTTATGATTCTGATCTGTTTGTTGTCAGCCATCAAATACGCGGGAGTATGCACCAGGCTACCACCATTGTCATCAATTAATAATCCATACCGGTTCGAAGTAAATTCACTTAAATATCCCGGTGGCAGGAATTGATCGGTACATTCCAGCCAGATCGTATCCTTATCCTGGGGAACGCAACAGATCACATGATTGAATGGATCGTGGGTAAAATCCGTTACAAAATCAATATAATCTTCGCCGCCTTTTATGACCACGGCGTGGCCTTTGATACCGGCCTCTTTAAGAAGCGAGATCATAAAATTGGATAAGGCTTTGCAATCTCCATACTTATTTTTCGCCACATAGGCCGCATCATAGGTTTGCCATCCGCCGATTCCCAATTGGATACCTACATAATGGGAGTTTTGCTGCAGGTAATTATATAGCACGGCCACTTTTTCCTGCTGGCTGGTCAGACCATTGGTCAGTTCATGCACCTTTTGTTTTGTTTCCTCGGGAAGCTGGTCTCTGCCTTTTTGAAGGCTGCCATAAAAACGGGCATAATCATTCCACGTGCTCATACTGCCCTTGTATCCGCCCATTTCCACGTTGCTCAGGCCGATCATCAAATGAGGAACATACATGAGGTAATTGGAATAGGGTGATTCTTCCAGAGCAATCAGGTTATGTGCTTCCCATGTATAGGTTACTTTATTATTAACCGTTCCGATTACAGGAGTTATGCCTGAATTCAGCATCCTGTACCTTATTGCATAGTCAGCAGGCATCGTTATTCTGTATAAGCTCTTCTCCACAGAATGGCTCAAATCACCCTGTGGATACCAATCCCCTATTTGTATCAGCTCGGTCAGTTCATCCTCTTCCTCAAATTCGACAGTATAAGGATATGTATTGGCAAATAAATTGGCCACTTTTATTCTTTCGTCGTTCACGAAAGAAGATCCGTCAAACTCGGGTTGGTCTTCCATATCCTTTTTTTTGAAATGCCTGACCTCCTTGCCTGCCGCATCATACAGGTATCCATTTACGTAATTAATAATTATCGTTTTATTGTTATAATGTGTTCGGTAGGTGGCATAGTGTTCCCCCTTTTCGTTCAATATGGTGAACACATACCGCTCGTGTGATACAGCCTGTCCAGTGGACTTGATTTCATATACTTTTTCTTCAAGCCGCATAACCATATTGGCGTTTTCCTTTAGCGAATCCGGTATGGATGAGACGGGAAATTTTTGGGCGATTGAAAAAACAGTTGTAAAGCTGGCAAATAGAACCAGCATGAGTCTGCGTGTGGAATACCTTGATAAAAAGGTAATTTTGTTTGGTACGACAGGCAGATCAGGGTTGTGCATGAGCATGAAACCCATAGTTCGGTTGTTTAAGGTGTTAACGTATTAAAATTAGAAAAAATTATCTGATAGTTCCGCGTATTACTACTATGAATACACTTGAAAAAAGTCAATTTATTAAATCAATATCTGCAACAACAGGCTTTGATTTTTGCGGAATTGCGGCAGCACACCCACTTGATGAAGATGCACGAAAGCTCGAAAACTGGCTACAGCAGGGCAAACACGGGGATATGCAGTATATGGAAAAACATTTCGAACTAAGGGTAAACCCTTATAAACTTTTACCCGGTGCAAAGTCTGTCATCTGTTTCCTGTTGAATTATTTTCCTCCCGCAGATCAGGAAAAAAATATTCCGAAAATCTCAAAATATGCATACGGGATGGATTATCATGAAGTGATCCGTCCAAAATTGCAGGAAGTCCTGTTTCGTATGAAAGAGAAATTCGGAGATTTTCACGGAAGGGGTTTTGTAGACAGCGCTCCCGTGCTGGAAAGGTCCTGGGCTGTTCTCAGTGGTTTGGGATGGGTTGGAAAAAATGGAAACCTGATTCATAAAAAATCGGGCTCCTTCTTTTTCATTGCCACCCTGATCGTGGATTTGGAACTGGAATATGATGCGCCGGCACTTGCCGATTATTGTGGCAGCTGCACGCGATGCATAGAAGCCTGCCCCACACAGGCCATCGGACCAAACAAAGACGTGGATGGCAGTAAATGTATTTCCTATTTTACCATTGAATTGAAAGACCTGCTCATACCCGACACTATGAAAGGTCGTTTTGATAACTGGATGTTTGGCTGCGACACCTGCCAGGATGTTTGCCCCTGGAACCGATTCTCCAAACCCGCAACCGAACCGGCTTTCACACCAGTGGCCGAAATCATGCATTTTAATGAAACAGATTGGGAAGAACTTACCGAAGAAGGGTTTAAAAGAATATTCAAAGACTCTCCGCTCAAACGGGCGAAATGGTCTGGTATAAAAAGGAACCTGGAGTTTATCAGGAAGAGATAACAGATAACAGATA
>DATCAO010000144.1:0-2049 GCA_036512575.1 Puia sp. | reverse complement strand
TGGCCTTGATAGTTGAAAAAGTTTCAGGTATGAGCTATAATGATTTTATGGCTCAGAATATTTTTCAGCCGCTGGGCATGACGCATACGTTTGTTTACAACGACCGTCGTTCTACGGGAAAGATACCACCTAACTATGCACTTGGGTTCGTTTACTCCGACAGTTTGAAGCGTTATATACTACCTGACAGTCTCCCAAGACTGGACTTTGTTTATTACCTCGATGGGATTGTGGGTGATGGATGCGTAAATTCCACAACCATTGATCTGCTTAAATGGGATAGGGCATTGTACACCAATAAACTGGTAAGCAGATCATCCCTTGATGAAATGTTTTCTCCACAGATGCAAATTTCTGCAAGAGATTCATTTGGTTTTTATGGTTTTGGTGTGATGGTTCAGACGAAATCTCCGAAAGGAAAGGTCATTTCACATACCGGAGGCTGGCCGGGATACGGCACTCTTTTGGTGCGAAGAGTGGATATCGATGAGACCATTATTGTGCTTTCCAACAATGAAACCATGACTGGTCAGATCAGGGCGGGACTGGAATCGATATTGGACGACGAGGATATATTAATGCCATATAAGCATAAAGAAATAAAAATGGACACGGCACTTTTAGATCGTTACATAGGAAAATATTCAGCATTTTTAACCCTTGTTTTGATTAAGAAGGACGGCAGGCTTTACCGGCACAGAGATGGAACTGCAGATATAGAATTAAAGCCGGAATCTGAGACAAAATTTTTTTATGGGGATGGAAGTGACAGACAAATCGAATTTGAAGTGAACGTTGCCGGAAAAGTTACAAAAGCCTGGTTCATTAATACAGGACAAAGGGGAGAGTTGAAAAAAATTGAATAAATGGTGAACATAATATCAGCCACCAGATCTATTCCGATCTCAAATTATTAGACGGGTTTGAAAGCGCAGCCTTTGCGGAGTGAAAGGTTGCTGTAAGTATGGCTGTTACAATGATCACCAGGGCCGAAACAATAAACGGTACAACCGATATGCCCGGACTATATGAAAATGCTTTCATCCAGTTACTCATGAAATACCAGGCAACGGGGAAGGCAATGGCTGAGGCAATCAGTGCAAGCCAGAAATAATTCCTGGTAATTAATGTAATGATTTGTCCCACATTAGCACCAAGCACCCTGCGCACGCTGATTTCTTTTTGTCTTTGTTGCGTGGTGTAAGCCGTCAGACCCAGCAAACCCAGGCAGGTAATCAGGATCGTCAGGATAGCCAGAGAAGCGAAAATTTTTCCGCGTTTCTGATCAGCCACGTATTGTGAGTTCAATCCTTCATCCAGAAATTTAAATTCGAAGGGCAGTGCGGGGAAATATTTTTTCCAGACCCCTTCCACCTGTGCAATGGTATTTCTTGAATTTCCCGGCTTCAATTTCATGATATAGGTATTATTCAGGGGGCCATAGAAAAACAAAAGCGGCTGAATGGGATTATACAGGGAATTTTGATTAAAATCCTTTACAACACCAACCACTTCGAGATAATCCTTAACAGACGTATCCCCGGGGAAAGTAATGCGTTGACCAATAGGCTGATCCCATCCAAAATGTTTTACAAGACTTTCGTTGACCATGGTACCATGGGAAGTATCTGCCGGCTCAAAATTTCGTCCTGTTACTACTTTGATTCCGAGAGTTGAAAAATAGTGTGCATCAACGCCATAACATTCGATGCCCTTGTCTGCATGCCCGGTTTTAGTTTGAAACGTAAAAAGATTCAAATTGGTATTACCTGATCCGGGATAGGAACCCCCGACGCCAACATCAGCCACCGACGACAATCTGCGAAAATCATTACCCATCGCGATGATTTTGTCCGGCTCGTATTTACCCGTGTTGACCACCACCGTCATCACCTGATTTTTGTCAAATCCCAGGTCTTTATTTCTCATATATTCGAGCTGCTGGTAAACAATCCAGGTACAAATTAACATGACCATGGAAATGGAGAATTGTAATACAACCAGCGTCCTGCGAAGATTGATATTTCCGGACGCTTTTGAAAGCGCACC
>DATCAO010000143.1:0-7697 GCA_036512575.1 Puia sp. | reverse complement strand
CCAAGGCCCGATGGGTATAGTCAAAAGCGCCGCCTGCTTTTGGAATGGCAGCAGCGAGTTCGGCGTAACTGAAAGTAAAACAGGTGTAGAGGATGATAATAAAAAAAGTGGCGATCGCCATTCCGCCGGTTCCCCCCTGTTCCAGTCCCAGGTTCCAGCCGAAATACATTCCGGAAATGACATAACCTACGCCCAGTCCCCAGAGGAGAAAGGGACTGAGGGTTCTTTTGAGTTCCGCTGTGGACAAGATGAAATTTTAAAGAAGTCTTTGAAAGTCCGGTCAGCAACCGGCCATTCAAAAATAGATTGAATTCCGTCATGTTAATTGCTTTAGGTAAATTGTTGGCCAAATAATCATCCTATGTCTGAAAAGGATTCCCGGGTCGACGCCTATATTGAAAAGGCGGCCCCGTTTGCGAAACCTGTACTGATCAAACTGCGCAAATTGATTTTCCAGGCCTGCCCGGAAGCCGTGGAAACCATCAAGTGGAGCTTTCCGAATTATGAAGCCCATGGGTCCATGCTCTGCAGTATGGCTGCCTTTAAGGAACACTGTGCATTTGGTTTCTGGAAGGCTTCCCTGCTCAAAGATCCGGAAGCCATTCTCCAGGTGAAAGACAGGAATGCCATGGGCCATCTGGATCGCATCGGTTCCCTGAAAGACCTGCCGGCAGACCGGATCCTGGTCGCTTATATCAAGGAAGCAGCCCTGCTGAATAAAAATAATATTAAAGTCGCCCGGCCGAAAGCCACTCCGAAAAAAGAATTGTCCGTGCCAAAATCACTCGCAGCCGCTTTGAAAAAAAATAAAAAAGCGGCTGCCTTCTTTGAAGAGTTTTCACCCTCGGGCCGCCGGGAATATATTGAATGGATCACCGAGGCCAAGACGGAGGAGACGCTCAGCAAAAGACTGGCCACAACGATTGAATGGCTGTCGGAAGGGAAGAGCAGAAATTGGAAATACAAGAAGGTCTGAAGCCTGAAGCTTGAGGCCTGAAGCATAAGGCATAAGGCATAAGGCTTAAGGCTTAAGGCGTAACGCCTAACGCTCAAAGGTCAACGGTCAACGATCAACGATCAACGATCAAAATGATCTTCGTTTTAGCAGAACATAAAAATTTGATATTTTGAAAGAAGTTGTTGGAAAATTTTATGTGGAGCCGGATATATCTGTAGCTAAAACCCTGCACACGGATTTTTATACTGATCCGGATATATATGAGAAAAGCCGGAAAAAGATTTTTGGTGAGGGCTGGCAGTTTATAGGCGATGCGCAGCAGGTGAGTAAACCGGGCAGCTGTTATCCATTCAGTTTACTGGAGAATTATTTAGATGAACCCCTGTTGCTGACGCGGGATGCCAACGGGCAGATCCATTGTTTATCCAATGTTTGTACGCATCGTGGTACGACGCTGGTCGCTGAACCCTGCCATGCCGTGAACCTCCGCTGCAGGTACCATGGACGACAATTCAGGCTGGACGGAAAATTTATATCCATGCCGGAATTCAAAGAGGTAAAAAATTTTCCTACCAAAGACGATGACCTCAGTCCATTACCCATTTTCGGTTGGGGATCCCTGTTATTCACTTCCCTGAATGCGAATGCAAGTCCGGATAAATATTTCCATGCTATGCAGGAACGATTGTTCTGGCTTCCCCTGAATGAATTTATTTTTAAACCGGAGTTATCCAAATCCTACGATGTGCAAGCCCATTGGGCGCTCTATTGTGAAAATTACCTGGAAGGTTTTCACATTCCCTTTGTGCATGCGGGCCTGAATGCGGTGATCGATTTCGGCAACTACACGACGGAGTTATTTGATGCTTCCAATCTGCAGCTGGGTATTGCCAAAACAGACGACGAGATTTTTAACCTGCCGGTTTCTTCTCCCGATTATGGGAAGAAAGTAGCCGCTTATTATTTCTTCGTGTTTCCGAATATGATGTTCAATTTTTATCCCTGGGGGCTAAGTATTAACCTGGTTCAGCCTAAAGGTATAGATCGCACCCGCGTTTCTTTTATCACTTATGTCTGGAAGGAAGAACTGTTCAACAAAGGAGCGGGCTCCGGACTGGATACTGTGGAAATGGAGGATGAAGAAGTAGTAGAAGCCGTGCAGAAAGGTGTGCGTTCCAGTTTTTATCAGCAGGGACGCTATTCCGTATCCAGGGAGCAGGGTACCCATCATTTTCACAGAATGATTTGTGATGCGCTGAATGCCTGATCAATGCAATGCAAGGACTTAAGCGTTGACCGTTGATCGTTGACCGTTGACCGTTGACGGAAAGACGATAAGCCTTACGCCTCAAGCCTCAGGCCTCAAGCCTCAGGCTTTTTTAAGTTGAAGTATCGAGTATTCAGATTCTTCCTTCACAAGAGTATTGCGAAGAACACCCAGTCCCTCAATCTGCAATTCAATGTGATCGTTGGGTTGCAGCCATTGTTCAGCATATGCCGGGTTATTTAATTTTCCGGTGCCGTTTAATTCCAGGAAACATCCGGTACCCACGGTGCCGGATCCGATGATGTCTCCGGGAAATAGTTCCACGCCATAGGAAGCCCGCGCGATCAATTCAGCAAATGTCCATTCCATATCTGCCAGATTACCTGAACTCACCTGCAGGCCATTTACCGTTGCAGTCATATTCAGGTTCCAGGATTTGCCAACATGATTTTTTTTGCAGGGCAGTTCCTTATTTTTTAATTCCTCGGGAGTGACCAGCCAGGGACCGGTGGTGGTGGCAAAGTCCTTTCCTTTTGCAGGACCCAGGTTCAGCAGCATCTCTTCCATTTGCAGGGTGCGGGCGCTGAAATCGTTTAGGATCATGAGTCCGGCAATATATTCATCTGCCTTTTCTGCCGGAATATTTTTCCCTTTTTTTGAAATGACGACCGCGGCCTCCAGTTCAAAGTCCAGTTTTTTAAAATGATCTGCCATGCAAAATACCCGGCCGGGACCGAACACCGTGTGATGATTTCCAAAATAAAAAACGGGAAAGGCATCGAAGACCGGCGTCATGTCCAAACCCCGGTTTCTTCTCGCCGTTTCCACATGCTGTCGAAAGGCATAACCGTCGCGCAGCGAGGGAGGATGCGGCACCGGGGCGATACATTCGATTTCTTTCAAAGGCAAGCCCCGGTTTTTCCATTTGGCGGAGTGTTCTATTTCGCGCGAGAGACGCAGGAGGTTCCGGTAATTTTCATCCCATTGGGTCAGCAGTTCGCTCATGGAGCCGGGCAT
Source organism: Puia sp. (assembly GCA_036512575.1). GTDB lineage: Bacteria > Bacteroidota > Bacteroidia > Chitinophagales > Chitinophagaceae > Puia. Next base: position 4,455 of record DATCAO010000143.1, on the reverse strand, counting down.
TTCAGCGTCCAGCATATAGATATCATACACCTGGTCTCCCGAGATCAGGCCGGCACATTCGGTTCCGTTTTTAATAAAGCTGATTAATTTCATATTTGCATCGGATCAACCCGTTTCATTTCATTTCCGGTATTTCACAGATTTCCTCTTTTCTCCTGTTCCCGCTCAATGGCTTCAAATAAGGCTTTGAAATTTCCCTTGCCGAAACTTTTTGCCCCCTTGCGCTGGATGATTTCAAAAAATACCGTGGGCCTGTCCTGTACGGGTTTGCTGAATATCTGCAGCAGATAACCATCGGGGTCGCGGTCTACCAGGATGCCCAGGTTTTTCAGTGGTTCCAGATCTTCATCGATTTTCCCCACACGGGTTTCCAAACTATCATAGTACGTAGTCGGCACTTTTAAAAATTCAATACCGCGATGCATGAGCTCGGTGACGGTAGTTACAATATCTTTTGTTGCCAGGGCCACGTGCTGTACGCCTTCCCCGTTAAAAAATTCCAGGAATTCTTCCACCTGCGATTTCTTCTTTCCTTCTGCAGGTTCATTGATCGGAAACTTCACCTGACCATCCCCGTTACTCATCACCTTGCTCATCAGGGCGGAGTATTCGGTGGAAATATCCTTATCGTCGAAGGTGAGTATATTTTTAAAACCCATAACCTGTTCATAAAAAGAAACCCATCGGTTCATCTGGTTCCAGCCCACATTCCCAACGCAATGATCTACATACAACAAACCGGTGGAAGCCGGTTGATACGCAGATGCCCAGGCTTCGTAACCCGGCATAAAAATACCGCTGTATTTTTTTCTGGCTACAAAAAGGTGTACCGTGTCGCCATATAACCTGATTCCGCTCAGTCCGACTTCGCCCGAGGGATCAGATAATGTCTTTGGTTTCATCCAGCTTTCCGCTCCCCGGCTGGTGGTTTCCTTCCATGCTTTTTCTGCATCTTCCACTTCCAGGGCAATCGTTTTAACGGCATCTCCGTGTTGCAAAACCTGTTGGGCAATCTGGTGATCCGGACGCAGGGCAGAAGTGAAAACAAAGGTGAGTTTGTTCTGCCTGAGTACATAACTGACCGTTTCTTTTACGCCAGTTTCCGGCCCCGCGTAGGCCAGTCCCTGAAATCCAAATGCTGTTTTATAAAAATGGGCTGCCTGCTTGGCATTACCCACGTAAAACTCGATGTAGTCGGTGCCCAGCAGGGGCAGAAAATCATTTTCCATAAGAATTTTTAAATGGATCGGGAGCAGAATATTCCTAATGAAAAACAGGCATCGAATCCGCCGCCAGTGATATCAGCAAAAAGATATATCGTTTGCGCTGATCAGTAAACAATTTGCAGGCATAATCCGGGCGCATAGGTATTCTAAAATTAATTAAAATAAAATTGATTATATAGATAAAGGGAACTGAACTTTGTGTGGCGATTTCTAAAACCTCTTTTATGGCCCACTATATCAGCCGCGGTCAGGTTCCTGAAAAAAGACATACCCAGTTCCGGAGTCCCTCGGGGAAATTGTATTCGGAAGAACTGGTGTCGACCGAGGGGTTCTCGAGCGATTACTCCCTCTTATATCATATCCACCCGCCAACCCAGATCCTGTCCACCGATCCGCCCAGCCCGGAAACAATCCATATCGCTGAGGAAAAGATGCTGAAGCACCGGAGCCTGGAAGGATTCAGGCTGGAGCCGGAAGATGATTTCCTGCAAAGCCGCAAACCCATCCTGGTGAACCATGACGTACATATTTCACTGGCGGCCCCCCGCTTGTCCATGGACAAATACTTTTTCAAGAACGCAGACGCTGATGAACTGATCTTTGTGCACGAGGGCAGCGGTAATCTCACCACCCTGTACGGGAGTCTGTCATTCGGATATGGGGATTACCTGCATATTCCCCGGGGCACGATTTACCAGATTCAATTTGAAACCACTGCAAACCGGTTGTTCATCGTAGAATCCTTTAGCCCGATACGCTATCCCAAAAAATACATCAGCAAATACGGGCAGCTTCTCGAACATTCCCCCTACTGCGAACGGGATATGCGCACTCCGGTTTTCCTCGGGCCAAGGGATGAACACGGCGACTTCCTGGTGCGCATTAAAAAGAAAGGCATGCTTTATGGCATACACTATGCCCATCATCCTTTTGATGTGGTTGGCTGGGACGGATGCTGTTATCCTTATATATTTTCCATTTTGAATTTCGAGCCCATTACCGGCAGGGTGCATCAACCGCCACCGGTGCATATCACGTTCGAGGGAAATAATTTTGTGGTATGCAGTTTTGTCCCCCGTATGTTTGACTATCATCCTTTGTCCATCCCGGTGCCTTATAATCACAGCAATATCGACAGTGATGAATTATTATATTATGTTGACGGGGATTTTATGAGCCGTAAGATGGTCACCCGGGGCATGCTCACCCTTCATCCGGCGGGCATTCCGCACGGCCCACACCCGGGCACGGTTGAAAAAAGCCTGGGAGCAAAAGAAACCAAAGAGCTGGCCGTGATGGTAGATACATTTCATCCCTTATCGTTAACAGATACTGCGCTGGCCATTGAAAACCATGACTACACGACAAGCTGGAAGGAAAGTATGTGAGTATGGGAGTATGAGAGAGGGAAAAACTTTTCACTACGGTTAACGGTCAACGGTCAACGGTCAACGAAAAGAGATCAACTTCCAAAGTAAACAATAATGGAATTTAGCAAAAAGACCGCAATCGTAACAGGAGCCGGCCAGGGGATCGGGTTTGAGATCTGCCGGAGCCTCGCGAAGGAGGGAGCAAAACTTATTCTTAATGATGTGGATCGGGAACTGGCCGACAATGCCGCTGCACTGATCAATGAGGAATGTGCAGCTTCATGTTTTGCTGTGGCGGGAGATGCCGGTGATATAAAAGTTATCCATAAACTGGTGGATGAAGCAGTTTCTACTTTCCGCCAATTGGATTTGGTGATTGCCAATGCAGGCATCACACTGTTCGGAGATTTTCTTAGTTATTCTCCTGAAGCATTTCTCAAAGTGATGCAGGTCAATCTCGGCGGATCTTTTTTTCTTGCGCAGGCTGCCGCAAATCAGATGATCAAACAAAAAAGCGGAGGATCCATTTTATTGATGTCGTCGGTGACCGGACACCAGGCGCATAAAAACCTGGCGGCCTATGGCATGAGCAAAGCCGCACTGGAAATGCTTGCTAAAAACCTGGTGATTGAATTGTCGGAATATCAAATTACGGTGAACGCCATTGCCCCGGGTGCTACGCTCACAGAACGAACCTTACAGGATCCTGCATATATGAAAACCTGGTCGCGGATCACACCGATGGGCCGTCCCGCGAACATCAGGGATATAACCGACACAGCTCTTTTCCTGGTTTCTGAAAAGGCAAGGCATATTACGGGGCAGACCATCATTGTGGACGGAGGCTGGACGGTAGTGAGTCCGCCACCGGATGAAAAATAAAAAACCCGCAACATCATTGCGGGTTTTTATTAGTGGAGGATACCGGGATCGAACCGGTCACCTCTAACATGCCATGCTAGCGCTCTACCAGATGAGCTAATCCCCCATTTGATCGCCGAAGCCTTGGCGAAGGCGCTTATGTAAACGAGCTGCAAATATATTCATTCTGAACATATCCCGGAAGCACTTGTTATTTATCTTTAATTCCAACACCATGGGCATATTACGCAAGCTGGCCGAATACCTGTATATCAGGAAAAGAGATCCCAATGAGCCGACAAACAGTTGGATCGGATATATGAATACGATCAATCGGATTTCCATCTTCATGTTCCTGGTTGGCCTGCTGATCATCATTTTCAGGATGATATTTAAAAGGCACTAAGTATTTCTAAAATTGATCGCTCAGAAGGCGGCTTGGAAATGATTTTCGAATGGGTCAATTCATCAACCATTCAATGCCTCAGGCGATTAATCTTCAATCGATCCACCCTTTGATCGATCAGTCCTTTAATCGACAAACCCCTCAATCTTTCAAACGTCAAAGTAACAAATCGCTGAAACTCCTTATCGGGGATTTACAAAATCTACAATGGATGCGGCTGCTTTTTCAGAGGCGTTACCTCCCTGGGAAAGTAAATCGTGCAGTTCGGTATAATCGTTTTTAATGCGATTTCGTGTTTCTTCATCGCTCAGCAACTTCTTTAACTCTGCAACTATATTGCGGGCATTCATTTCATCCTGGATCAGTTCGTGGACGACGGGCCGGTCCATAATCAGGTTCACCAGTGAAATATATTTTACTTTGATCAGCCGTTTGGCGATCTGGTAAGAAACAGTGCTTCCTTTGTAACAAATCACTTCCGGAACTCCGAACAGCGCGGTTTCCAGCGTTGCCGTACCTGAAGTGACACAGGCAGCCCTGGCGTGCATGAGCAGGGAATAAGTCTGATTCCGAACCCTTCCGGCATCCGGAT
>DATCAO010000142.1:0-6370 GCA_036512575.1 Puia sp. | reverse complement strand
GGAAGTATAACCAGTCACGAAAACTTCGTTCAAATTACCCACGGTTGTCGTCAGCTGGACTTCACCAACATCTGTCTTTCCCGCAACAGCAATGAACATGTTCTCAAATCCAACCGATGTAATTTCAAGTTCAGATTTGTTTTTCGGAACAACCAAACTAAAGTTTCCGGATGTGTCGGTGATAGATGCGACAACCGTTCCTCTTACAGTAACGGTTGCACCAACTACCGGCTGCTGATTCGTTTTATTAATTACTTTCCCGGTAACTGTTCTTTGGGCAAATGCGGCGCATGAAAACAGGAGTATCCCCAAAAGCATGCAACACATCTTTTGTAGCCCGGTTTTTTTCTTTGGCATAAGCAATTATTATTTTAGAAATGATTAAAAGGAATTTTATTTTAACTATCGGATTCTACATAGAATTGATTTTAAAAGAAAGGCCCCTCCCTGTGAACAGGGGGCGGGGCCTGTTCTCATTGCTTAACCGTAAACCACCTAGAGCAGAACTTTTTATTCTGAGTTACTTACAAATGCAATCCGTTTATTATCTGGTGACCAGGACGGGGCGTTCAGTGTGCCCTGTCCGCCGAACAAATAAGACAAAACCCTTGGAGCGCCTCCCGCAGACGGCATCAGCCGCAGCATCACCCGCTGATAGGTTGGATGCGCATTGGGATCTATGTCCGGCGGAAATGAAATAAATACGATCCATTTCCCATCGGGTGAAATGTGCGGAAACCAGTTATGATATTGATCGAATGTGATCTGCTCCTTCCCTGTACCATCGGGCTTCATCCGCCAGATCTGCATGGTGCCTGTTGGATTGGCGTTGTAATAAATATATTTTCCATCGGGAGAATATTCGGGACCGTCGACATGGCCCTTCGAATTAAACGTAAGTTGTATTTCGCCGCCTCCGTTTATCGACTGCTTGTAGAGATTGTAAATTTTCGTTCCGCGCTGGGCTACAAAACATACTTCCTTATTATTTGGATTCCATCCATGCCAGTAAGACGGCGTCTGTTCTGTAAGCAGTCGCGGCTCACCTCCGGTAAGTGGAAGGATATAAACGGAAGATCCTCCACCCGGCATGCCTTCTCTCGAATTGCTGATGGCCAGCATCTTTCCATCGAATGAAATGCCGTGATCGTTATTGATTTTTGCAGCGGATCCCGTATTTAATTTCTCCGGGGTTCCTCCGTCGATGGGAATCGTATACAGGGAACCGTGATCATTGAATAATAATTTTTTACCGTCAGGCATCCAGTTGGGTGCTTCAAACCGACCCTTTGATTCATAAATTACTTTCCTGTTTCCATCAACAACATCCACAATCTCCAGGCGGCTGCCCATCACTGCTGTTGGCGCTGGTTTTGCCAGAAGTGGATTTGGCTGATAGGGATTTTCAACGGGATGGTCGATGCGAACATTCCATACCCGTGCTGACACCAGGGCATTGGAATCATGCGAACAAATATAAATTCCTGCCAACACCGTATCAGGCAAATCCATCAGGTCGTGCTCGCCAACGAACTGCAGCGGCTCGCCCGCGTTAGACATCCGCATAATCAGTTTTTTCCCCTTGCGTTCCAGCTGCATGGTCTGTAAACCCCTTTTCGCGGAAAAAATCTCGCCCTGTGGATCCTGCATAAATGCGCCCCTCATTTCCCGCCACTGCAATGCAATCAGTCCGTCAATATGTATGCAGCCATTCATACTCACGGCATCGGCATCGGCAGATTCCCGAACCATCCATCCAATTTTTCTGTGGCCCACAGCTCCAACCGTATCCCCCGTAAATTCAAAATTTGCAGTGAGTAAGAAATTCCCCGATATTTTTTTGTACGTGTAATGGAACTGGTCTTCGTTAAACCAGATGTTCGCGCCTGAACCTTTCATGGTATACGACTGACTGGCTGCGTCATATGCAGAAGATCCTGCATGTTTTACATATCCTATATCCTGTTGATTTTCAAAAACGCCAATCTGGGATGACTGGGAAAAACAGGGAAGGCAAAAAAAGGCAAGTAGTAGGAGAAAGGACATACATTTCATGAGCAGAATCGTTTCATCAAATCTATTCTGCCTTGCCACTTTTCCAATATTTTTCACTACATCAATACCACATCAGTTACTCAAAATCCGGTGAATCAGCCTGAAAGAATACTTCATTAATACATCATGTGAATGCGTGGTCTCTTAAGGCGCTTCGTCTTGACCCATTTACGCATTCCGAATAAAACAAAATGCCCCAATCAGGGGCACTTCATATTCATTTCTATTTTAAAGTCTGGTTAAAAAACCGGCGTCAGGGTTTATAATTCTTAACCAGCCAACTATAATCATAGTCCAGGCTATCAAAAGCGTTTACCGCATATTCCTCCTGTTCCACAAAATAATATTTCATACCTGCCTGTGTACGGTGTTGCAGTAGAGCGATGATATCAACCGAGCCCTTACCAAATTCCACGCTTTTCTTTTCAGCCACATTCATATCCTTCAGGTGCCACAGGGGAAAACGTCCGGGATATTTTGAAAAATATTCCAGGGGGTTTTTGCCGGCTGCGATTACCCAGCCCAGGTCCATCTCCATATGGACCAGTTCCGGCTGAACCCGGTTCAGCAGTACATCATACAATACTTGTCCGTCCACCGTTTCGAATTCGGAAGCATGGTTGTGGTAACCGAATAACAATCCGCTTTTTTTGCACTGTTCACCGGCCTGCGAAAACATATCGGCACTTTTCTGATAATTCCCGATCGTTTGACCCGGAAAAGGCAGCACGGAACAGATGATGTATTCCTGGCCGGCTTCTGCCGCTTCATCTATGGAGCGCTGCCAGTCGTTGTCAATATGAGTGTGGCCGCTGCGAAGGCGCATACCCTGGTCTTTCATTATTTTCTTTATTTCCTTCGGCGTCAGTCCATAATAATTCCCTTTATCACTTTGCGCGGATTCGATTTCCTGGTAACCTATTTTTCCCAGCCTGATCAGTGTGCCTTCCGGATCAGCCAGCATTTCCGTTCTTACCGAATACAATTGCACGCCCACCTGTTTAAGCCTCGGGGTTATGTTTAGATTTTGTATGAATCCTGAAAGTAGTAAACCGCCGCTGCCTGCAAGTGCTGTTTCCTTAATAAAAGCCCGTCTTGATTTCATGCTGAGGATATTAATGAATGAGTCTGTTTCCATTTATTATTTTCCAGTCATTACCGAATTGCTGATAAAGGCCACCCGTTTACTGTCTGGTGACCAGGAAGGTGTGTTGATACTACCCTGGCCCCCGTAGAAATAGGCGATCACTTTAGCCGGACCACCGCTGAATGGCATCAAACGGATATACACATGTTTATAAGGTGGATGTATTCCGGGTTGCACTTCTTCCCTGAGGAAAGAAATAAAAATAATCCATTTGCCATCGGGCGAAATATGCGCGAACCAATTGTTGAATTCGTCATTGGTTACCTGCTCCTGATCGCTGCCATCGGGTTTCATTCGCCAGATCTGCATCGAACCCGAACGAACAGAATTGAAATAAATATATTTCCCATCCGGAGTATATTCAGGACCATCATCGAGGCCTTTGGTATCGGTTAACCGGATTTCCGGGCCACCTTCGGATGGAATTTTATACACATCAAATTCTCCGTTTCGTTCTCCGCAAAATATCAGTGAATTTCCGTCAGGCGACCATCCGTGAAGATAAGACGGCCCCTTAGGGGTAATCTGTTTCGGAATACCACCGGTAACAGGCACGGTGTAAATAACAGAGCCCCCGAGACTTTTCACATTACTGCTCAGCCCTAATCTGTTTCCATCGAAAGAAAGCACGTGGTCGTTATTGTTGTTTGTAATGGTTCCGGTATTAATTGGGGATACCGTTTTTGTAGCCAGATCAAAACGATAGATCAACCCTTTGTAATCGTTAAATACAAGATAATTTCCGACTGGGCTCCAGTTGGGTGCCTGAATCGAATACGGTACCGTATACATGACCTCTTTTTTACCGGAAGCGATTTCCAGAATTTCGAGATTACTGCCCAGCGTCATTTCCGTGGTTTGGTCGGATATTCCCTTAAAAGGAACAGTCAGCCGCACATTGCTGAATACGCCTGTTTCAACCACATCCGAATTGTGTGAACCGACAAAAAGACCCAGATATACTTCATCACCCAAATCTATATTATCAATTGTATCTGAAATAAACGGCTCACCATATATCGCAGCCCGCATGATGTATGTATTGCCGCGACGTTCCAGCTCTATAATACTGGCCTTGGTAAGTTTCGCCTTGATCTCTTCTGTCTGGGCTCCGGCAGTCCGGCGGAACTGCAGTGAAGTGAGTCCATCGCCATGCTCAACTGTATTAACCTGTGCAGAATTACCGTCGAGGCTTTTCCTGGCCATAATTCCCACTTTTCGATGGTATCCTACCCAGTTACCCAAAAATTCTGCACGGGCCGACAATATGAAATCTCCCTTTATTTTTTTCCATACAAACCGGAATTCATCGTGGTCGGCCCAAACATTGTACCCGGCTCCGGAGATGATATACTGGCCCGTTTGAGAAATATAGGTAGCGGAACCCGGTTTTACGTTGGTACCAACATCCGTATTACCTTCAAAAATCCCAACGGCATTTTGACCATAGAGAGCAACGGAGAACAGGATTCCGGCTAAGGCAAGCAGCTGCTTCATGAAAAATGATTAAAAAAGTGATTAAAATCGCGTGTGGTGAAATTAAATTCGAAAGGAGGGAAGATACATTTTCCTGCCACTTCAATACTACATCAGCATAAAAAATAAACGACAATAGGCAAAAACGACTACATCATCACTACATCAGGGAAAATTTCTAAACGGGAAAAATAACATCCTTGCACCCGGTTGGCCTAACCTGGCATTTTTAAAGGGTATTACCCTTATTTTTGGTTCAGATTGATTGCATATGAAGCGGATCCTCATTATTTTCCTGGTCTGCTGCGCTGTTTTGGTAAAAGCACAGAATCCCATTGGAATTCCGGATATCATCAACTACTCTAATAACGGGTACGGGGCCGGAACTGAAAACAGGGGAATCGTCGAAGACCAAAATGGAGTCATGTATTTTGCCAACCTGGAGGGACTGCTGAGTTTCGATGGTTCTTCCTGGAAACTGTATTCCCTTCCCAACAGATCTATTGTTCGCTCCGTGGCCATGGGCCGGGATAACAGGATCTATGCGGGTGGCCAGGATGATTTCGGGTATTTTACACCGGACCAAAAGGGAAAACTGGTTTTCACTTCCCTCAAGAATTTACTTTCCAAAAAAGACTATTCACTTACAAACATCTGGAATATCGTTACCGTCGGGAACGACGTTTTTTTTCGTTCCAAAGAAAAAATATTCCAGTATAATGGTTATTCCATTACGGTTTACCCCGCGCCCAGCGAATGGGAATTTCTGGGGATTGGAAATAATATCCTGATTGCCCAGGACGCGAAAACCGGACTGATGAGATTCAATAACGGATTATGGACTTCTTACCCCGACCAGAATCCGCTGCCACCAGGTTTTATAGTATCCTCGCTGTTTTCCATCGGGAATGATAGCAGTTTCCTGACTACGATCACATCCGGTTTCTATGTGCTGTACAAGGATAAACTGACACCTTTTCGTTTTGCCGGTTTTAACCCCTTACAAAACCAGCGCATACTGACTGCAATTCCTGTTACACACGACTGGATTGCCATAGGTACCAACCTGAATGGTTGTTACGTGATCAACAAAAAAGGGGAAGTGATACAGAATCTTTCACGTAAGGAAGGATTGCAACTCAACAATATACTTACCCTGTTTCTGGATAAGGACAATAACCTCTGGCTTGGACTGGATGACGGTATTGACTTCATAGCTTATAACAATGCCATCAAACATATTTATCCGGAAAAGCTTAATGAAGGAAAGGGGTATACTTCCCTGATTTATCATAACGATTTGTATGTCGGCACTTCTAATGGATTCTATAAAGTGGCTATTGGTGGAAAAGCTGACCTCAGTTTTGTAGATGGTGATTTCACCCCTCTGCCTTATACCAAAGGATCCTCCTGGTGCCTGGCAAATATGAATGGCGAATTATTGCTGGGGCATCATGACGGAATTTACGCACTAGGTTCAGGCAACCCGATACCCCTGAATTCAGACAGGGCATTTTACTGCCTCATCCCTTACTACAATGTATTACCGTCCAGGCTTGTCCTGGCTGGAAACGAGTTCGGTCTGGATATATTGGAATGGGAAAACAACCGGTTTATTTCAAAAGGAAATGTTCCCGGATTTAGCGAATATTCCCAGTTTGTGGCGATTGATAACAATAATACGATCTGGGT
>DATCAO010000141.1:0-6984 GCA_036512575.1 Puia sp. | reverse complement strand
TTCCTTTTTATTTTTATCGAGGAACAATTCAAATGTATCTCCCCGCAGGCCGATGCGCATGGCTTCGAGGGCAATCATTTCATTAGGAGCAATATTTCCCAGGTTCACATTCGCGCCCACGAGTTCTATAAAATATAACTGCTGGGACTTCTGTGGTGCTTCCCACAAAATTTTTTCAGCCGGAATCTGCGTCAGAATTTCCTGCACTAAGCCTTCGCGCACTTCACCGGTTCCCCTGTAGATCCCAACATTTCCCGCTTCCCGCGCTTCAGCGATCACATAGGTGGCGCCGGCATTCAGTTCAGCGCGCATGAGTTCAATCCATTTGTAAGGCGGAATGATGTGTGCCGCATCTTTGCTGCCCACTTCGCTGAGCACGGTTCCATACTGGGTGAGGCGCTCGATCAGTCGGCATTTTTCCTTGTGGTTTATATCTACCGAGCCATCGCTCACTTCCATATAACCCACACCGTGCTCTTTGCAAAGGCTGATATAATCTTCCAGCTGGCCGCGGATAAGAAAAGCTTCAAACAGTGTGCCTCCGAAATAAATCGGGATTTTGGCGTTGTGGTAAACCTCCAGTTTTTTGTCGAGGTTCGGTGTAACATAAGAAGTTCCGAATCCCAGTTTAACCACGTCCACATAGGGCTCGGCAATACTCAGGAAGTTTTTAGTTTCTTCAATACTCAATCCTTTATCCATCACCATAGTAATACCATGATCCCGCGGTTTTTTATTCCTGTCCGGCATTTGACTCAGAGTGAAATTCATCGACATTGATTTCGTTAAGTGAATTCTGGCGGCGCAAAAATAAGGAAACCTTACCTTTTTCGGTAACGTGCGATCACATCGACGATGGATTGCGACTGCAGGAGAGACGGATTGAGTGCAATCATTTTCTTCAACAGCTTTGGTGAACGGCTAAGCGCCTTATCCAGGTGGATCAGGCCTTCTTTCGATTTGCCCATCGCAAAATAAATAGCGCTCATATAGAATGTCAGAAGAGGTTTTTCACCAATCACCCGGATGGCCTGCTGTACCTGCTCCAGGGCTTCTTTATACATTTCTGCCAGGTAAAGGCAACGTACAAGCGCTTCCCATCCAGAAATATTTTTTTGTCTCAGTCTCACAACCGTGCCAAAAGCCAGGATCGCGTCTTTGAATTCCAGGAGCTGCACTTTGCATTCGCCAAGCGCCAGGTGGTATTCAGGGTGTTTACCCTGCAACCGGATGGCTGATTCGAGTTGTTTTACTGCATTTGTCCACTGTCCTTCATTCAGATAGGTGCAGGCTATTTTATAAATCAATTTGCTGTCGTCCTGGTTGAGGTGTGAAGCTTTGCGGTAATAAAAACGGGCCTGTGCAAACTGCCTTTGTTTATCGTAACAATGCCCGATGGCTTCATAAATTACATCTTCCGGTTTGGACAGCTCCAATACCCGCTCCAGGCTTTCGATGGCTTCCCGGTACTTACGTAAACGTATAAACGCATCGCCCATATTCCGGTATGCATAGTCGAATTTCTCATCAATGACCACGGCGTATTTGTAGGCATCTACTGCCTTCTCATATAGTTTCAGCCCCTGGTAAGCGGCGGCGAGGTTGAACCAGGCCAGTTCGGAATAGGGATTTTCTTCAATGATATGTTGATGAAGCCGGATGCTTTCTTCATTGCGGCCGGTGAAATCGGTCCAGAAGCAAATCTTGTAGAGTGCTTCTTCGTTCTCGCAATCCTGTTCCAGTATCCAGCGCAGGCAATCGAAAATTTTATCAAATTCCTCATAGTCATCATACACGTCAGCGAGTTCGAACAGCAACTCAATTCTTTCCCTTCCTTCAAAATGGCCCAGGGCCTCCTGCAACAGGACTACTGCTTTTTCCTGCTGGTCCAGTGCCAGATAGGCATCCGTTTTCAGAATGTACAGGTTGATATCGTTTGAATCCAGCAGTTCCACACGTTCAAGTACCGTCAGGGCATCGGCATATTTCCGGGTTGCTATCAGCAGGTCCGCCTTACGGATCAGTAAAATCGAGGAAAAGGGGTATTGTTCAATACCTATTTCAGCTGCTTCCAGCGCGTGGGGAAATTCTTCCTTACCGTCGTAATAATCTATGATTTTTTCGAAGCAGTCCTCATCCAAAAAACTGTGTTTTCGGCCGTTTTTCAAAGCGCTATATTGTTTCAGCAATTCTCTTATCTCTTCCTGCTCTGGGTGGTATGGATTTTCTTTCATTTATTGAGGTTATACTAAATTAATTCATAATCCCTTATCGACAAATTAATTATGCCAGGCAACGGATGCCACCGATTCGCCGTATTCCCTTGTATAAGGAGGTTTTCCACAAAACCGGCATAGAATGTGTTAAAATAACAGGAACAGGCGCCGGATTTGGTTAAAAAATCGCAAAATTTAATGTATCTTTGCCAAGATGTCTTCAATTCACCATAAACCTTCATTTTCTGCGGCCATTCGACTGACTGCGATAAGCTTGTTGCTTTTCGCTGTAACAGCATGGGCTTTTGCAAGCAAAGGTGGCGGGGAGAAGAAAAAACATCGTGAATTTGATAACAGTTTTACGCCGATCAATAGTGCTTCATCGTTTTCATTAAAAAAGTCCCCTCTTTACAGCGGAAGTGTGGTTTCTTTCCGTCCGCAAGCCGATAACCGGATGTCGATGAATGCCATGATTACTTATCAACGCGGCAACACCACGTTTATACTTCCTTACCAATACAAGGTCAACATCGGGCCTACCGCGAATTATAACATGCACTCCAATCTCCAGTTCCTGGGAGTTCGTATTCAAATGCCTAAATAAGCTTAAAGCACGAGGATTGAGGCTTTTTCTTTTAAACCCCTGACTTTTGTTTGTCTTTTTTCGTAACCCCTCAGCCGCCTTCCTCAGATATATAATCCTTATTCCCACATTGCTTCCAACTTCAAGCTTCCTGCATCAAGCTCACTGGTTCCCCGATTTCAACTTCAAGCTTTCGTCGTATGTCATTTCCCGGTAACCGCTGGTCGGAATGTCAAATTTAGAAGCAGGTACAGGGTTCAGGTTCACTGAAGCAAGGGTATACCTGATATGTACATTTCCCTTCCGCAATTCGTACTCCAGTGGCAGTCCGTCGAGATTTTTAAACTGCGGGTCATAGGTTTTATTCTCAGGAATCAAATCGCGTGTATAGAATACCGTTATTTCAAATCCACCGGATGTTGCAGCTTTCGCCTGGCTGCAAAAATAACCGGCAACGGTTTTTGTTTCATTCGTTTTAGTAAACACCAGGCCTGAATAACGGCTGTTTTTCTGATTCCAGTTTTCTTCGTTCAGCCGGATGAGCAGTTTCTGTCCATTAACCTCCCTGAGGATTACGCCCGTCCCTGCTTTGGAATCATACAGGGTGACTGAGGAAAACTGGCTGCTGTTCACTTCCGCCCGGCTTAGATTCCCTTTCAGATAATAGGCAGTAGTGGAGCTGATCTTCCGGTTTGAATCCTGCGCATCGGTGATAACGGAATTATACACCAGCGTGAGGTCACCCACCCGCTTCTGGGCCTTCCCCAGCAATGGCAAAGCGGTGAGCATGAAAAGCGATATGAATTTACCTGGTGGCATCCTGGTTAGAATGTTTTTAAATGCAGAGGTTTAACCGGAACTGCTCCCGGTAACCCGTCAAACCCATTATTTTTTACCTTTCATCTGCTGCACTTTCTTCTGTGTTTCCTGCATCTGCTCAAAGCGCTCCTGCCATTTGGGTTTCGTTTTAGGTTTGTTACGGTTTGCCTGCAATTTGGCCAGTATTTTATCATGGTCAATGATATAGTTCTGAATTACGAATTGCAGCACCAGGGTAATCAGGTTGGACACGGTATAGTACCAGGTAAGTGCGGCGGGCAGGCGATTGAAGAAAAGCAGCAACATGACGGGCATGATATAGGGCATATATTTCATTGCCGGATTACTCTGGTCCGGTGTCATGCTCATTCCGTAAAGGGAAATCAGGAAACTCGTAACCACGGCCAGCGTGGCAAAAAGACTAATGTGGTTACCATAGGCCGGTATATTGAATCCCAGTTTAACCACCACATCATAAATGGACAGATCATGCGCCCACAAAAACGGTTGTCCCCGAAGGGCCACATTGGAATTAAAAAAACTGAAGAGCGCAAAAAAGATCGGAATCTGTAGCAATGCGGGAATGCAACCTCCAAGCGGATTCACGCCCGCCTCCCTGAATAATTTCATCTGCTCTACGCCCATCTGCTGCTGATCACCACCCGTTTTTTTCTTGAGAATGTCAATTTCAGGTCGCAGGGCCTTCATTTTTGCACCGCTCAGGTAACTGCTGTATACCAGCGGGGAAGTGAGCAGTCGAATAAACAGCGTGAGCAATAAAATGACTATGCCATAACTGGATACAAAGTTTTTAAAGAAATTGAAAACCGGCATTATGATGTACGTGTTAATCGGACGAACAAACGAATACATGTCCCGCCCGAGGTCAACAATTCGGTCCATATGCGCACTTGTTTTCTTCAGGATATAATAATCATTGGGACCAAAATACCATTGGAAATTTAATGTTGCTGCATTCCCGGGAAGTTTGGCCTGCAGATGTACATCGGCTGTACCGAGCATGGCAGAAGTATCCGAGACTTCGCGATGCCACTGAATGTTTCCCCCATCGAAATTATTTTTGGCAATCAGGGTTCTGTTAAAGAACTGTTGTACAACAGATACCCATTGTACAGGTTTATCAAATGTTTTTTCCGGTTTGGAAGAGATATAATCGAATTCATTATCAGTGGAAAAACAAACATTGGTCAGCCTTTTCTCATAGTAGACATAGGTTTGTGTTTTCTTCATTTCCGAATGCCAGTCCAGATTCAGATTGTTTTGAGAAAATAGTTGCCCGGTACCGGTGCTGCTGAGGTTCCAGTCCAGGAGATAGCTGTCCGGGTGGATGATATATTGATGTTCGAGTGTAATACCCGAAGGTGCCGGCAGATCATATGTAATGGTTTGAGTGCCGTCAGCGGATTTTTCGACCCTTGCTTCATTAAAATACAATTCCGAGATCTGACCCACCTGGCTGGTGCCCGTATTTATTGTATAGTTGAGCCGGTTAGCCAGCGAGGAATCCACCAGTTGCAACAGGCTGCTATCGTATAATTTAAAATGCTTGAGCACGACTTCCTTAGGCTGCCCGCCCTTATTGCTGAAAACGATTCGCAACAGATCGTTTTCAACAGTGAGCAGTCGCTCCGTTCCACCAATGGCTTTATTGAAACCGGTGAGGGAATCGCCTGATGCAACCTTCACTTTTACGGAATCCTGCTTTTCCTGCCTGGCTTCCTGAAGTTTCTTAACAACCGCCAGGGAGTCAGCCTGCTGCAGCCGCTGTTTTTCCAGCAGCTGGTTATTTTTTGTAGCCGTGAATAAATACGTGAACAATAAAAGTCCCAACAAAACAAATCCGATTACCGTATTGCGATCCATACCCATTTTACAGTCCTTTTAGGGAGTGCAAAGATAGGGGGATCTTAGTCTTTATGGGTAACGCTTCCCCCTCCGCTGGTTTTAATGGCCATGACTTTTGCCTGTCCCTTATACCGGATATCACTGCCGCCGCTGGTGTTCACCCGCAACTCTTTATTCACGGTTATCTCGGTGTCGCTGCCGCCACTGGCATGGATGGTAGTAAAATTTGTGACCAGGTCGTACCCTTTCAGATTACCTCCCCCACTGGATTCCAGATTCAGGTCATTCACATTTCCTGAAAGGTCCACACTTGAACCACCGGATTGTTTAATATCCAGACGGGATGCATTTAATTTCCCTGACATGTTTCCACCACCTGACAGATGCACGCTCAGATCATCGGCTGTTATCTGGTTCTGTAAATAAATATCACCTCCGCCTGAAGCCTCCAGGTATTTCAAATTGCTGATGGAAACATAAGCCCTCATTTTTGTATTTCCCATTCCCGGATTCCAGTTATTCTCGAGGTGTATCCGGAGAATCCCGTTTTCCACTTCTGTGACGATATGATCCCGTATAGTGGCGCTGGCCGCACTGATGGATAATGCTTCAGTGCCGCTGCTCAGATAGAGGTCAATGCCGCCGGAAACGTCGACTCCGTGAAAACCCGATACCTTTCGGGCCTGCTTGTTACCATCGTCTGACTGGCTGTACCCGGCGAGCATCGCCGACAGGGCAAAAATGGCAAGAATGATTTTTTTCATGTCAGGTGATTTTATTGGTGATTGTGAATAGAAAGACAACAGGAATCCCCGGATGTTGCATCCTTTTTTATTATGAGACGTGCGAAAGGCTGCCAGGTTACATATATTTGTGCTGCCGGCGGAAACCCGGTTTTCTAAAGTTCCCGGGGTGCTGACCCTTTCCCGCCAAAAGCGGGCTCGGAGAGGCTGAGATGATACCCGTAGAACCTGAACAGGATAATGCCTGCGCAGGGAAGGTGGCTGTTTTTTTCCTCTTCTTCTGTTTCCTGCATTTACCTGCTGATTATTCCGCCGGGTTAAACGTCTTCAACACCGTCGGTATATGAAATCATTAAACCTGTTCTGGGTGATCGCCCTGATTACAGTTCGCCTGTACGGCCAGTCGTCCGCAGGCAAAGACAGCAGCCATTTGGAACCAGTCCCTGATACTACCCGAATCGAATACCGGGGACTTTTTCTGAAACCCGTGGAGATTACAGCGATCCGTGCAGGAGACAAAACGCCTTTTACACAGGTTACGCTGGGTGCCGGTCAGATCGCTAAAATGAACAATGGCAGGGATCTGCCCTATATTCTGGAACAGACACCATCGGTGGTAGCCAGTTCCGACGCAGGAAATGGTTTTGGATACACGGGCATTTCAATTCGGGGCACTGATGCCTCCCGCATCAATATGACCCTGAATGGGCTTCCTTACAACGATGCCGAATCCCAGGCGATTTATTTTGTGGACCTG
>DATCAO010000140.1:0-4793 GCA_036512575.1 Puia sp. | reverse complement strand
AAAAGCAGAAAACCCCAGGTTCAGTTATCCTGTCGGAAAGAATTCCAGATTTTTACCTGCACTCCAATTTATTTCCCCGACCATGTTCGAAGCAGGGTTTTCGAAAAAAATGAAATTATAAACTGACCCATCAATACTGATGATGTCCCTGACTATACCTCGCGGGCAGATCGTCTTTTTTAATTGTTACCTGTTTGCCCACCATCTTTCCATTTCGAAAAGTATTGGCGGTAATCTGTGTCGCTCCGAAAGGAAAATTAATCGGCTCGCCGGTGTATTTCGGGTACCAGGGATCCGGATTGGTGCCGTCGAATGTATAATAAATATCCAGTCCTTTTATTTCTGAAGATATTTTCAGGGTATAGGTTCTGCCGTCTTTATTCCGCACCGGCGTATAAATCACATTATAAGCACTGCGTGCATATTTGATTCCGGCGGCATCGAGTCTGGGGAATTGCG
This sequence comes from Puia sp., assembly GCA_036512575.1. GTDB lineage: Bacteria > Bacteroidota > Bacteroidia > Chitinophagales > Chitinophagaceae > Puia. Next base: position 4,334 of record DATCAO010000140.1, on the reverse strand, counting down.
CTTCCATTTTTTCAATAAAATGATCCCAGTTGCGGCTCGCCTTCGGACTCCAGTACACTTCAGCCAGCGCCAGTCCCCTCGGCCAGGTCATGTATTCTGCCTGACGGAAGTTGTATACTCTTTCGCTCCAGAGATTTCCCTGTCCGCCAAGAATCATTTTTTCATCCACACTATCCGGCACGGGATCGTAGGTGTAGGAGTCCGTGAGTCTGCAGATGCCATAGGTCGTGGGCTCCACGCTGGTCTCGCCCTGGTAGAGATCGAGGTAACAATAATCCCAGGGCGTCATCACCACATGGTGATTCATTTTCGCGGCTTCAATTCCGCCCTTCATGCCCCTCCAGCTCATCACCGTGGCTTCCGGTGCGAGTCCGCCTTCCAGGATTTCATCCCAGCCGATCAGTTTTTTTCCTTTGCTTTTTAATATGACTTCTATTCTTCGCACAAAATAACTTTGCAACTCATCTACATTCTTAAGATGTTCGTCGGCCATGCGCTTCTGACACTTGGGACAGTCAGACCAGAATCCTTTGTATGCTTCATCGCCGCCCACATGAATATACTCGCAGGGAAAAATGGCGGCGAGCTCAGTGAATATTTTATCCAGCATCAGGAAAACGGAATCGTTGCCGATGCATAATGCATTATCGTCGCGCAATGCATTGCGGAAACCGGCGTTCACGCTATAGGGCAATTGCGTGCAGGAGAGATTTTGAAAGGCGGCAATCATCGCCAGACTGTGCGCGGGCACATCAATCTCGGGAAGGATGGTGATGTTTCTTTCTTTTGCATAAGCGATCATCTCGCGGATATCGTCCTGCGTATAAAATCCGCCATCGGTAGCCTGTTCATATGCCAGCGCGGGCAGGAATTCTCCCCAGAGCCCTGTGCGTTTTACCCGCCAGCCACCGGTACTCGTCAGCTGCGGAAGGCTCTTGATTTCTACGCGCCAGCCCTGGTCGTCGCTCAGGTGCAGGTGCAGCATATTATATTTATAAACGGCCATCTGATCCATGTACTGTTCCACTTCTTTTTTGGTGAAGAAATGGCGGCTTACGTCCAGCATGAGTCCGCGCCAGCCGAAGCGGGGATAGTCGGTGATGGAAACACAGGGCGCACTCCAGGAAATATTTTTTACCAGACTGTCCGTGGTTATTTCTGCCGGCAGCAACTGTAAAAAACTTTGTACGCCATATAAAATGCCTGCGGATTGATTGGCTGTGATGGTTACTTTTTTATTCGTTACGGTTAACTGATAACCTTCATTACCGATTTCAGGATTTGCTTTTTGGTTCAGGCTGAGCCGGATGGTCGCCGAGCTGCTGTTACTCATACTAACGGAATATCCGGTAGGGACCGACAGCCGGCTGGTTAAATCGGCGAGGGCCTGTTTCAAACCGGGGTTATTGTCTGCGCTGATGGTGATATGCGAAGGCAAAATAAAATTACCCATGTTCACGGTCAGGGTAACCGGTTGCGGAATGATGGATATATTATTCTGGGTGAAGGCGGCCAGCAGGCTGAAAAGAAATGTTCCGAGTAACGTGATTTTTTTCATATTGGCGAAGTTGTTATTTTCCCGTAGGCTGTTTGTAAATTTTTCCTTCTTTCATTACAAAACCGGTATGCTGGAGCAGCGTGATGTCTTCCAGCGGATTTCCTTTCACCGCAATGATATCGGCGAGAAAGTTCAGCTGTATCCGTCCCAGCATTTGCTGTTTGCCCAATAGTTCGGCAGCATTGCTGGTAGCCGTTTTGATGGCATCCATTGGGGTCAAGCCTGCCTTCTTCACATAATATTCCAATTCCTTCGTCTCATTGATACTCCAGGGAAAACTTCCGACATCTGTGCCCATCACGATTTTTAATTTCAGGATATAGGCTTTATGTAAATATTTATAAACGGAATCCATGGGCGCACCATAATATTCTTCAACGGTCACCGTGGGGCTCCAGTAAATGTGATTGGCAAGTGCCAGTTGAATTAGCGAGTCGTCAAAAGCATCTCCGTGTTCGATGGATCTGGCGCCTGCTTCGATCGCCATGCGAATGCCCTCCTTTGTAGTGGCATGCGCGGCAACCAATAAGTGATATTTTTTTGCTTCCGTTACAATGGCTTTGATTTCATCGTAATTAAAAGTCGGCACACCCCAGTCTGCAAAAAGTTTCACCCACCGGATTCCCCTAGACGCCTGCTCCCGCACCGCTTTTGTACATTCATCCGTGCCGGTAGCGAATTGTGTTCCGTAGGGTAGTACGAGTTCCCAGTTCTGATCCCTGGGCGACGGAGCATACATGGCGGTGGCTGCGATGCCTTTGCCGGAAGGAATTACCCGGGGGCCGCTGATGAATCCGGAATCCAGAGCCTTCGCCAGGTCAACATCTGCGAAACCGGCGCCTTCTGTACAAACATCCCTGAGTGTAGTGACCCCATTTTCCAACGCGATATTCATATAACCGACTGCGCGTAAAGCCCGGAAAGACGGTGAATTACTGTACAAGTCTTTATCATAGTCAAAGCCGTTGGCCATCAGGTGCGTGTGCACATCCATCAGTCCGGGTAGGATCGTGTATCCTTTCAGGTTGATGACGATGGCAGAATCCGGGATTTTGTTTTTGAAATTGATTTCCACGATTTTGTTTTCGCGAACGATCACCGTGGGATTGTCAAACGACTGGTCATGTTGTCCATCGATCAGGCGATCTGCGGTAATCGCATAGGTCTGAGCCATGAGAACTTGACAATTCAGTATGACCACCAGGAACGCTATGGTTTTTTTCATGTCATTTTTTTTTCATCAGCGCATCCAGATTCCAGGCATCCCAGGATTGTGGCAGGAAAAACAGAGCCGCAAGTAAAACGGCCCTCGGTATTACATGGCTCAGATCCCAGATGGGCTCCATGAATCCATGCCCAAAACTAACGATCAGTAGGTCCAATGCCAACAAGTACATCGCCTGTTTTCTGAATAAACCAGCAATGAGTAATAAGCCGCCGATCAATTCGGCATAGGAAGTATAATAAGCTGTCGTTAGGATTAGCCAGTTCGGAAGCCTGGTGCTTTCAAATTCCTTAAAGAACCGGTCGTAGACCTGACTCAGTCCCATGGTGAATATCTTTCCATAACCCTGGAAAAAGAAAATGATGCCCAGCAGAGTCCTGATGAAAAACATTCCCGAAAAACGCAACGATGATTGTTCCCCGTTCATGATCATGTATAAAGTGCACTCAACCTATCTTTTTAAAATCAATAAACCCGCGATTGACATCTGTATGCATCAGCTGCACGCGCACGCGATGGCCGACGTCGAGGCCTTCGAATCCGGTAACGACTTTTCCTTCCACAGGCGGATTAAAGATCCGCACCCAGGTGCCTTTATCAGAAACACCGGTTACAATGCCATCGTACTGATGCCCGATACTGTTTTGCAATAACATGGCTGCCGTAGATTTTTCCACCTGTCGCTCTACTTTTTTTGCACTGTCTTCCATCGCGGTACAATGTGTGGCCAGTGCCGTCAGTTCATCCGGCGTATAGGGAACCGGTTTTTTGGATAAAGCAGCTTTCAACAATCTTTGGGTGATCAGGTCCGGGTACCGGCGGTTCGGCGCGGTGGAATGCGTGTAGTCTTTGAGGGCGAGACCAAAATGTCCCGCAGCTTCTTCACCCGGCAGCTCAACAACATATTCGCCGGATCCCAATAATTTAATCACGCTGAGGGAGAGATCAGGAAAGCCCACCGGATCGGATGTTTTTTCAGATTGGAGGAACAGGTCCAGTGCTTTGGAATCAGGTGCTGCAGGAAGTTGGTATTTTTTTAAGGAAGCCAGTTCAACGATACGATCCCAGCGTTTGGGCACACGTACCACCCTCCTGAGTGATGGGAAATTCGCAGCGGTCAGGAACCTGGCCGTCACCGTGTTGGCGCAGATCATAAATTCCTGGATGATGTCCTTGGCTTCATTCATCTTTTCTTCTTCCAGGCTGCTCACGTTGTCTCCCTGGAAGACCGGCCTCGCTTCGATGGTTTCCAGACTCAGCGCGCCATTGCGATAACGGATGCACCGGAGTTTTTTTGCCGCTTCATGCTGGAGCTTCAGGTTCTCATCCAGTCCCTTGATCATGGCAATGGGTTTCGGCATGGGACCGCTTCCTTCCAGCCAGGCATTGGTACTGTTATAAGCCAGTTTTGCTTTGTTGAAAACGACGGCGGGATAGATATCAGAATTTTTTATGGAACCATCATCGGCAACGACGAATTCAACTACGATTGACCTGCGGTCCTCATTAAATTTCAGAGATGTGAGGTCGGTGGACAATTTTTCCGGCAGC
>DATCAO010000139.1:0-10154 GCA_036512575.1 Puia sp. | reverse complement strand
CAGAAGGATCATCTGATGCCGGCATTTATGTGGGGCAGACCGACAGCGCGGTGGTCAGAAACTGCAAAGCCTTTCGCAATGTTGCCGGATGTGAAATAGAAAATACCAGTCACGCGAGCGTGTACGATAACGAATTCTATGGCAATACCGCCGGCTTTCTCGTTTTTGATCTGCCCGGTCTTTCTAAAAAAGGCGGCTTTGTAAAAGCTTATCACAACAACATCCACGACAATAACCTCAAGAATTTTGCAAAGGCCGGAAGCTTCGGCACCTACTGGGGCGTGGGCAATGCGGCTCCGGGAAGCGGCGTGATTGTGCTTTCTGCTTCCAATGTCGAGATTTTTGAAAACCAGATTAACAACAACAATTCCTCTGCGATTGCACTGGCATCCGGTCTATCGGTGGATGATAAAGCGATGGAGAAAATCAATGAAAATTATTTCCCGATTTCCAGCAATATCTATATTCATGATAATACCATGTCCATGGGCAGCAGTTTTCCTGAACCCGCCTATGCCCACCATATCGGGAAAATACTGGTGGCGATAGAACAAAAACTGGATACAGACCCATCCCGGAAAAATAAGCGGATTCCCATGATCATGTACGATGGCATCAGCACAAATATTTTGGGGAAGGATATGAAAACCAATCCGGATTCCCTCCGCATCCGGGAAACGGGAGACAATGTTTTTGTGAATGCTGATTTTATGAATATGTCAAACCCTGCCAAATGGCATCCCAGTACGGACTGGTCCATGTACAAGAGTTATTAAGTTTTAAACCATATCATGAGAAAGTCTTTTATATATGTGGGAACGATCGCGCTGGCGATTGGCATGTGGTGGATATCCGGTTGCAAAAGCGGAACCGCACCGGTTCAGGAAACACATACTGAAACGAAAGGTTTTGTTTTCCGGGAACATCTCTCTGACTACGGATTTTTCACGGGGAATCTGAAAGACCTGAGCCCGGCAAAAGGTGTTGTCCGGTATGAACTGATCACGCCATTATTTACCGACTATGCAGTGAAGGATCGTTTTATTGTGATTCCCTTTGGAAAAACCATCCGGTACACCGCGACTGGCGTGCTCGACTTCCCCGATTCGACAATCATCGTCAAGAATTTTGCCTACCGCAATCAGAGCCATCAGAAAATCATGATTGAAACCAGGCTGTTGGTAAAGGATCCGGTGGAAAAAACCTGGAGGGTGATGGCCTACCTCTGGGACAGTACGCAAACCGATGCCGTCAAAACCATCATCGGCGCCAAAATTCCGATTACGCTGCTGGACGACGAGGGGCAGAAAGTTTCCACCGTTTACCAGGTGCCTAATACCAACGATTGCAAACGTTGTCACATGAACAGCAGTGTAATCTCTCCCATCGGACTCAAGGCCAGGAATTTGAACTTCGTACTTACTGGCCATACGGTAAATCAGTTGGGGGAATGGGGGAGTCTGGGAAAGCTGTCTGGGCTTCCCAATTTAGCTGAAGTGCCAAAACTTCCAGATTGGAAAGATAGTGTTCATTATAATGTGAACGAAAGGGCCCGGGCCTACCTGGATGTGAACTGTGCGCATTGTCACACGCAGGGCGGAGATGCCATGAACACCGGGCTGTTCCTGGAATACCAGCAAACAGATCCTGCTTATCTGGGTGTTATGAAATCACCTGTATCTGCAGGCGGCGGAGCAGGAGGGATGAACTATGATATCGTTCCCGGTGATGCGGCTCATTCTATTCTCGCCTATCGCATGAACAGTTCGGAACCCGGGACGGCCATGCCGGAGCTGGCGAGAACGATTGTGCATACCGAGGCGGTGAGCCTTATTGTAACCTGGATTAATAAAATGAAAACGACGAAGAAGGCGTAAAGCTTAAGGCTTAACGCTTAAAGCCTAACGCTTAACGCTTAAGGCGTAAGGCGAGGGCATCGGTTATAGTCTAGAGAGATCTGGTAAGAAAAAAATTAACAATTAATCCCGCCCTGCGGGAACAATTAACAAAGTAGCATGCAGGAAACCCATACGCTTATTGTAGGTGCAAGTATATCCGGGCTGGCTTCTGCCAGTTGTCTTGCCAAAGCGGGCATTGATTATATCATTATAGAAAAACACGGGAAGGTGGTGGAGCCCTGGCATAATCATTATGAGCGCCTGCACCTCCACACCAATAAAAAATTGTCGCACTTACCCAACAAAAAATTTCAATCCCATATTCCGATGTATCCGACCCGCCTGCAGGTATTGGAATATATGGGCAGTTACCAGCAGGAATTCCAAATCCGTCCCCTGTTTAACACGGAAGCCCGGTCGATATATAAAGAAGGAGATTATTGGATTACCGAAACCTCCAATGGAAAATTCAAATCGAAGTTTCTGATCATGGCAACCGGTGCTTACGGTTTGCCGAGAGCCATTGATTTCAAAGGCATGGAAAGTTTTCCGGGTAAAATCCTGCATTCCAGTGCATATAAAACCGGCCGTGACTTTAAGGGCCAGAAAGTGCTGGTTGTCGGGTTCGGAAATTCTGCCTGTGAAATTGCGATTGATTTATTTGAACAGGGCGCATCGCCGTCCCTGTCTGTCAGGTCCGCCGTAAACGTTTTACCCCGTGATGTTTTTGGGATTCCTGTTTTACAATTGGGACTGGTGATGGACCTTCTGCCTCCGCGGGTTGCAGATACTCTGAATGCCCCGCTCATCAATCTCCTGATCGGGGATATCAGGAAATTGGGACTCCGGAAACTACCCTATGGTCCGTTGGAACAAATACAAAAAGACCAGACGGTTCCCTTATTGGATATCGGAACGATCAAACTCATCCGCGAAAAACATTGTGATGTATATGATGGGATAGATCATATAGAAGGTAAAACCGTTTATTTTACAAGCGGAAGAAAGAGTGATTTTGATGCCATCGTTGCGGCCATCGGTTATGGTAAGGGTTATGCGCAGGACCTGCTCAAGGTAGACAAAAGCCGCATCGACGATTTGAATGTGAAGGCGGACAAACAAAAATATTTCGGGAAAGACGGACTCTATTTCTGCGGTTTCTATATTTCTCCGACAGGCCAGTTCCGCGAGATCGGTTTGGACGCCAAAAAAATTGCAAAGAGTATAACGGGAAAAGGGTAGTTGTTGCCAACCAAAGTTTTTATTGAACTCTTGTCCAGGTTGTCGTTTTTCCGAATAGCGATACATCGGTATAACCGCGGATCTTCAGAACATTTTCACCCTGCAATTTCAGCGTCGATTTATACCATTTCCCGGTTTTAAAGTCGTAATAGGTACCGCCATAAACACGACCCTCATATTCAAAATTTGTAAGGACGGTAAGATTCTTCAGTGGTCTTATGCGCAGCCTGCCGACCATATTCTTTTCATCTTTTTTCAGCGTGATGCCGTCTGCTTCATACAGGGGGTTGCCTTCGATCAGTTTGCCAAAGAACTGGGGACCGGATTTATAAATTTCAATTTTGATATTGTTGTCGTCCCTTAACCAGACCCCGATGATTTTTCCGGGGGTATGTTTTTGAGCGAAAAGGGAAAATATGATGAGTGTGCAATTCGCTATTGTAAGAAAGATCTTTTTCATTGTAAAATATTTCGCCAACCCACCTACGCTATCGCTTCGGTGGTTGAAGCCGCCAACTGCCAACCGCCAACCGCCAACCATCAGGCATTGGCCAGATAGGAAACCAGGGTAAGAAGGCCAAAGGCGATTGTCGTATATAAAAATGCTTTTTTCTGTGTCATATTATTTGTATTTAGTCGGGAAGGATATTCCCTGAGATGGGGTTACTGAGCTTGTTATGGTTGACTGTTTCTTTTCCACCCTGGCCAGATGATCGCCAATAAACATGATGGAGAAATAGGCAAGGATGGCCGGCAAAGAGGTATTGAAAAGATTCCGGGTGAGTGTTCGTCGTGACATGGTTTTAATTATTAGATGTATTTAAATAATTCGATATAATAAAACAAGGCATTTCATAGAATAACAAATAAGAGACAACAAAGTTATAGATTTATTTAAGTATTTCGATAAATAGAATAAAAAAAATTTAGTTCTTTAATCCCTGGATGAACTGGATATACTCATCCATCAGTTTATTGTTCAGGTAATATCGTACGTTCCGGCCCTCCTTATCAGACGTAACCAATTCACTTTCAAGCAACAACTTCAGGTGATGGGCAATGGACGGCTGGGCCAGGTTGATCTTTTCGTTGATGTCCGAGCAGTACATGCATTGCCTGCTTTTCTTTATTTCCTTCAGGATGGTCAGCCGGTTGGGGTCGGCCAGGGCTTTAGAAATCTTTTCTGCTTTTTTCGCATCCATACGCCTTCAATTACAACGCAAAGATAATAATCATTTATTGAAATACTTCAATAAATAAAAAATAATCACATTTTCTTAAGAGATGGTTACCTGCCGAAATGCCTATTCAGCCAGTCCACTACCTGCTGCCAGCTTTCAGGTGGAATTTTTGCATGCGTGGTATTTTTCATGACCAGAAACTCCTTTTGGTTACCCGGGATGGTATCGTAGAAGTCCCTGACTTTATCCACCTCAAATAATTCATCCTGGTCTCCGACAGTTACCAGCACCGGAATATTCAGGTCTTTGGGAAGCCGGAGTCTTTTCACATCCATCATGGTCAGGTAGCGAAGGGTATACCTGAAATTGAATAAAGAGTCTTTCGTTACGGTCATGCCTTTTCTATAATATTCAACGGCAGGATAGGAAGGCCGGAAAATAGCACTGGCCAGTATCCTCGTCTTTTCAAAAAAACCGGGTGGCTCGGATAAACCTTTTCTTCCTTCATAAGCGCCCGACATCAGCACCAATCCGGCGATCTCATTGGGCACCGCATCGGCGGCACATATCGCGGAAGCCACGCCCAGGCTATGGCCCAGAACGATCACTTTTGAAAAACCCAGGCCCCTGACATAGGTTACCGATTCCGACAGATCGGCAATCCATCTGTCTTTACCGGGAGAATCGCCCCGGTTTCCATCGGATAAACCGTGTCCCCGGTAATCCAAACCAAAAGTTGTGTAACCGGCGGCCGATATGGGCACACCGGCCATATTATATGCACCACTATGTGCAGTAAAACCATGAAATATCAATACGGCGATTCCTTTTTTAGCAGGTGTAAGACTATCCGGATTCCATCGCCTCAAAAAAAGCGTTACACCGTCTGTTGTAGTAAACTGATCATGCGGCCCGACAAAATTTTTCCTCAAAGCAGCCGCTTCTTTCGGAGTAATTCCGGGATGATTCGTTTTTGATTTAGTAGGAAGAAATGCCAGGATCAGTCCGACTAAGACAAGGACCACAACCAGGGAAACAATAGCAAACAGGATTCTTTTTACAATTTTTTTCATATCGATCGCTTTTTCCTGGTTATAAATATAAGTTATGTGTACTGTAAAAGAGAGAAAGCGTTACAAGGCATGGGGAATATAATGGGCTTTAAAAAAGATCTTTAAAATGAAATGGGAGCGTAATAACTCTTTTCGGTAATTTCCATTCCCAGGGCATAGTGACGGAGATCTAATAAAACGAAAGAACCAATTATGAAAAAAGGAATAATAGTTTCTGTATGCTTCCTTATACTATTCAGCTTTTTCGCTCCTATACCAAAAGATAATATGTCGGATCCAATTTCGACTACTATAAAAACTACAGATGGTATCGTTAAAGGGAATAGAGAAAAATCGGGGATATTATCTTTTAAAGGCATTCCCTTTGCTTTGCCGCCCATTGGAGAACTACGGTGGAAAGCGCCACAGGCCATGCAACCATGGGCCGGCATAAAGACATGTGAAGTATTTGGGCCCAGTCCCATGCAGAATAAACCGGTTCCTGTAAGTATGTGGACTGAGGAATTTTTTATTCCTAAGGAACCGATCAGTGAAGATTGCCTGTATTTAAATGTTTGGACAGGCGCAAAGTCAGCAGGGGCAAAAAAGCCGGTATTGGTTTGGATATATGGAGGTTCCCTTACCTCCGGTGGTAGCGGCGTTCCCATCTATGATGGAGAAGCTATGGCAAAAAAGGGTATTGTATTTGTCATCTTCAATTATCGTGTTGGAATCTTTGGCTTTTTGGCCCATCCGGATCTGACGAAAGAATCTCCTCAAAAAGTTTCCGGAAATTATGGATTCCTGGATCAGATTGCCGCATTGAGATGGGTCAGGAATAATATTGCAGTTTTTGGAGGTGATCCCGACAATGTTACTATCGATGGTCAGTCAGCCGGCGCTGGGGCTGTCAATTGTCTGATCGCCTCTCCGCTGGCGAAGGGTCTTTTCCAAAAAGCCATTGCTCAAAGCGGGGCCGATTTCATAAAGGATACGCCAGGCTCACCGGACATTAATGACCCCGATCTGAAAATGGCTGAGCAGGAAGGAATTCGCGTATCCGAACAATTCAAAGTTTCTTCAATTGCTGGGCTCAGAAATATTCCGGCAGAACAGCTGCAAAAACTGAACTTCAACGACTGGTCTTGGGTGGTTGTTGACGGTTATTTTTTGCCGTTAACTGTGGCTGCGATATTCAGACAACATAAAGAAAATAACGTGGCATTACTTACGGGCTGGAACGAGGATGAGATTCTGCCTGAACATGTAAAAACAGCAGCTGACTTTCAGAAAGACGTCCAAAAGAATTTTGGTTCTTACGGGAAGGAGCTTTTGGAATATTACCCGGCATCCAATGATTCAGAAGCCGCCATTTCACAAGGTAAACTATCGAGAGATATTTGGTTTGGCGCGAATAATTACACCTTCGCCAATATAGAGACCAGCCATGGAAAAACTGTATATGTTTACCGGTTTACAAGAAGAGTACCCGGAGCGGGTCTATATGCAAAATATGGGGCATTTCATGCCGGTGAAGTTCCTTATGTACTTGACAATCTCAAATATGTAAACCGTCCCTGGGAGCCAACAGACCATCAGCTGGCCAACACCATGTCATCTTACTGGGTGAATTTTGCAAGGTCAGGAAATCCGAATGGGGAAGGACTACCGGAATGGCCAATTTATGAAATACATTTGAAAAAAATCATGGATCTGGGGGATCATTCTTCAGCAAAGACATTACCAGATTCGGCAAGATTGAATTTCTTATATTCAATCTTGGCTGCTCAATGATCACTGCGTTATACCTGACATCTTCATCATAGCTAAAGTATGATTTAATCAGTGCTCAAGCAAAACCCGGAGTCATCGTTCAGGATCAGAATCTCGCATCGTTACAGTTGACATAAAACATATAATCGTAGACAAGAAGAGGAGATCAACCGTTTTAATCGAGCGTTGATACCGTAAGCGAAATGATATCGTCAAAAACGGATTTGTCCGAGGTTGATTTTCCAGTCACCTGCATGCCTTTGATCGTATTAGTGATGAACCTGGCCAGCGCCCGGGCGTCCCGATGGTTTTTAATTTCGCCGGCTTTCTTACCTTTTTGTATCACCTGGTAAAATACATCCTCCATTTCCTGATCGTTACTGCAAATCAGGTTGTTTACTTTTTTATCGTGCGGGGCTACTTCAACTCCGGCGTTTACCAGGAAACATCCGATTTTTTTCTTGCCGTCCGATAGTCCTGCAGTGGCGTGCTCGATCAGTTTCTTAACCGTTTCCCTTGCTGATCCCGGACTGTTCATGATTTCCCTGATCTTCACCTGGGCCATCTGCTGGTAGTGTTCCAGGGCTTTGATGAACAGGGTGTGTTTGTCGGTGTACGTATCGTACAAACTGGAACGGCTGATGCCCAGATTCCCCACCAGGTCTTCCATGGACGTGGCATTATACCCCCTGGACCAAAAAAGATGCATGGCCCGGGTCAATACTTCACTCTCGTCGAAATCCTTGGTTCTTGCCATAATGATAAAATAGCCTTGCCCTGGGGCAAAGCTATCCATTTTAGGTTGTTTTCTTTCAGCAGTCCCTGTTACCTGATGCCACCGCTGGCCAGTAATATTTCGCCAGTTAGCCAACGCGAATCCTCAGAGGCCAGGAATACGGCCACGTCAGCAATATCGTCCGGCTGACCGATACGACCCAACGGCGCCGTGCGTACCATTTCCTTTTCAAAGTCGCTGCCAATAAATCCTGCTGTATGTGTGCCCTCTGTTTCCACCATGCCCGGGTTAATGGAGTTTACACGAATTTTTCTTGAGCCCAGTTCTTTAGCTAAAACCTGCGTGATCGCGTCTACGGCGCTCTTGGTTGCCGTATAGATCGAGCTGCCTACCGGGTTCAGGTCACTCACCGCAGAACCAATGTTGATGATGCTTCCGCCATTTTCGCTGAAGTTTTTAACAGCGCCCTGGGTGGTCAGTAACAGTCCGAGTACGTTAGTATCAAATTGTTTGTGGAAATCCTCAGCGTTGATTTCTTCAATCGCGCCGAATTTGTAGACACCGGCGTTATTAACCAGGATATCTACGGCGCCAAATGCTTTTTTTGTTTCAGCAAATAAGCGGGTCACGTCTTTTTCGTTCGATACATTACCCTGTATCGCGATAGCTTTTCCGCCATCAGCCCTTATTTCTGCAACCACCTGATCAGCCCCGGTCTTGGCTGATGAATAATTTACCACGACACTTGCACCTGCTGCTGCCAGGTGTTTGGCAATGCCGGTACCAATTCCCTTTGATGCGCCGGTTACCACAGCCACTTTGTTTTGTAATTTTTTCATTGTTTTGTTATTGATAATCTAATTGGAACGATTGTTCCACAAAGATAGTGGTATTTGGAACGAATGTTCCAAATAAATTTATTTGTTGGAGAATAACAACAAATCCTTTGTTCGTGTGGCTGGGCTGGCGGCTTTACCCGGTATACGAAATTAATCCATCGACTACTTGCAAACTATTGCAGTCCGGATCAGTATTCCAAGTTACTAACAGGAAATGATGGCAAAGCTTTTTCAGGGGCGACACATGGTGATACAGTTGAACCAGGCAAAGATCCAGGAACAATTAAGGATACCCGACATTAATTTTCTGGAAATAATATTCCGGCCCGATTACTTCTTGAGAGTAGTGGTAGCTGGCCGGTAACTGCTTACTTCACGGATTTTACCGTCTTTGCCGTGAATAATCAATTCTGGGCCATTATGCATAGCAATTTCTTTAGCAATATATACAGCTTCCTTTTGTGTTTCCGTTATAACCGTAAATTTACCGGCTCCCTCACTTTTTACAACCCAGCCATTGCCCAATGGAATGACATGTTGACTTTCCTATTCATTTTGTCAAATATTACAACATAAAGATATTAAAATATTCCTTCCAGGATAGCTTTTACAGCTCTACGCCAGAGTAAAATAGGAGTTTTTGAAGGTCATGATTCCGAATTTACTGGAATGTTTTTATAGCCTGTCGAAGATGTTTTTTTCTGGTCGTTTGATTATAAGATTGGAACTCGAATTTGGTTTCAGGAAATCCATTATTGAAAAAGTACATTCGGCATATTTTATATTTCAATGCAATTTCTATAACATATCCGATCAAATAGATTGCCGCTGAATATCTGCGGTTGTCATATAGGATCAGGGCATCCTTTGTTCGGATTTGTATCAAGTCCCTCAAATTTGGCTTGGAAATCATCCGGATGTTCATTGTGTACCATAAAAACTACGGGTTTATTTTGAAATCTGTTGGTGTTTTTTCCGTCAAAACAGGAAGAATATTCACTGATATCATGAGGGAAAACTGCTTTCCGCCGAATCGAATTCTTTCAAACAGACAAGATGGAAAATTGTACATGGAGGTGGGCGAAATATAGTAGCACAAATTTTATGAGCCCGATAGTAGTGCATTTGATGTGTTGGGTTCTACCTGGTAGATCACATAGCTGCCCTTCTCATCATGCTGAACATCGACTCTATGCATGCTTGCTCCCTGGCTCATAGCCACTTTGCTCCATTGATCGGGAACGTAGGTTTTGAGCGTCAGCGTTAGATCATACATCTTTTTGTCCAGCGAATGAGTAAGTGATACATAGATCTTTCCGTCTTTTTCATTAGAGTTTACTGTAGCGTGCTCACGCTCCCGCATATATCTGGTGGCATCACCGAAAGTTGTTATCCAGAGTTTGTCTTCCCTCGCTTTGATATAATTAAAATAT
>DATCAO010000138.1:0-4756 GCA_036512575.1 Puia sp. | reverse complement strand
GGTACCCGCCATTGTCTATGGCGTGTTATTCCTCATTTATTCAGCGTATATGTCCAGGAAGGGCGGAGGTCATGTGAACCATGACGCACATTTTTACGGGGCTTTATTCGGCGTATTGTTCACAATCATTGTCCGTCCGGGTGTGATTGATATTTTCTGGAATGAATTGATTCATCCCCGTTTCTAATGGGGCGATGTTGTCTCCATAGTGATTTGGAGAATTTCTGCAGTGGAGGATCCGATGCCAAAGCGGTCATCGATCCTTTGCCCCAATACCCAAATGATCTGACTACCCATCACGAGTACCCACACTTTTTCCTTGGCCGTTTTGGAGAGTTTCTGGTCGATAAAGAAGCGGGCCAGTTTTTTCTTTTTTTTCATACCCAAAGGATAGAAATAATCGCCCGCTTTCCATTTTCTGAGTATCAGCGGGAAATGAATTTTACCCGCATCCAGCCAGGCATTCTCCGAACCTTTTTCCGGGCTTTCATTTTTCTGCGCCGGTTTTGTTTTTATACGAAGTCTCCCTTCCGGGTAGTCAATGGTTTTTTCATGTCCTTCAATAATCAGGTGAGCTGAGTTGTTGTCTTCCAAAGGCGCAATAATCAGCCAGCCGCGGTTTTTAATGATCCGGTGGGTGGAGCTGCCAATATATTTTCCGTTTTCGCTTTCCATCAATAGAATCACTTCATCAGTCTGGGCAGCGCTAAATTGAAATTCTTTGATGATTTCAAATACAATCGTTCGTTGCGGATTTGATTTTTTAAGAAGCAAAACCGGTACATGGAATTCAGATCCGACTTGTTTCAACAGTTTTTTTTTGTGCATGCCAATAGCCTGCCGATACAACTGGTCGGCCTCGGCAAACCTTTGCAGGTTTTTTTCAAGATTCTGCCGAACATCCGGAAAAACAGTTGCGGCCGAAGGGATCAGCTGATTACGGAAATAATTGCGCGTGTAGTCGTCCTTCGCATTGGAGCTGTCTTCCACCCACTGCAGATTTTGGAATTTTGCAAAAGACAATAAACTGTTTTTTGAAATAGACAACAATGGCCGGATGATGTTTCCATTTTTTTCAGGCATGCCGGTTAGTCCGCCAATGCCTGTTCCCCTGAAAAAATGCATGAGCATGGTCTCAATCTGGTCGTCCAGATGGTGGGCCGTGAGCAGGTATTGGTATTTTGACGGATCCTTTCCCGTCAGGGCTTTAAACCAGTCATATCGAAGATTCCGGGCGGCCACCTGGATCGATTTTTTTTCATCTGCCGCATAACGGGTTGTATCCATTTTTTTTACAAAAAAAGGTTTCCCGTATTGCAGGGCCAGTTGCTTCACGAATAGTTCATCCCTTTCACTCTCGGCCCCCCTCAGCTGAAAATTGGCATGCGCAATGCCAAAATCCAGATCAGCTTCCGCAGCACAGGCAACCAGGACAACAGAATCGATACCACCACTTACAGCAAGCAGCAGCCGGTCTTTTTTTGTGATCCCCAGCCTTTTTAGTGATTCCTGAAATGCAAGAAGGAGATTTTTCATAACTAATCGATGAGGTCTTCATAAGCGGCCTGCAATTCATTGTAAGCGTGCAGGTCGTTGGCATTTTTTGCTGCGATCATTCCTTTTTCATACCAGGACTTCGCATTTTCTGTCTCACCGGCACGCTCCAACAGGCGGGCAAGGTGATAATAAGTTCCAATATAAGCAGGATCCCGGGTTAGTATCTCCAAAAACAATTGCCTGGCCCCGGATTCATTTCCGAGTTTGATATACTCCAGGGCTAGGGCATGCTTGAGAAAGGGGTCTTCCGGTGAATTGTTTAAGAAAGTTTTGAGCTTTTCTATTTTCTCCATCCTGTAGAATATTTTTCATTTTTTTTATCATAATCTTGTTGTAGCAAGCCATACCTTTGTATAGTTGCATAAACAACTTTAATATTTACACACGCCATGAAGATATTAGTCTGCATCAGTAAAACACCGGACACAACAGCAAAAATAGCTTTCACGGATAACAACAGGAAATTTGTCACCGAGGGGGTTCAATGGATATTGAATCCCTATGATGAATGGTATGCCCTGGTACGTGCCCTGGAATTGAAGGAAAAAGATTCTTCTGTTGTTGTGCACCTGGTCATGATCGGGCCACCGGACTGCGATGCAGTCATCCGCAAAGCGCTGGCACTTGGCGGTGATGAGGCCATCCGGATCAATACAGATCCGAAAGACAGTTATTTTGTTGCTTCCCAGATTGCTTCTGTGGCCAGAGAAGGAGGATACGAATTGATCCTGACAGGAAAGGAAACGATTGATTTTAACGGCGCGTCTGTTGGTGGTATGGTTGCAGGATTGCTGGACATGCCGTTTATTTCTCTTGCCGCGAAACTGGACCTGTCAAATGAAACGGTGACGCTGATCCGTGAAATTGAAGGCGGTGAAGAAACGGTTGAAGGCAAACTCCCCATGGTAGTGGGATGTCAGAAGGGAATGGCTGAACAACGCATACCGAATATGAAGGGAATTATGGGTGCCCGCAGTAAACCGCTGAAAGTAGTTGAACCTGTAGCTGCTGAAACATTTACGGAACCGGTATCTTTTGAATTACCACCGGTAAAAAAAGGTGTTAAAATGATATCAGCCGATAACGCGGAGGAACTGATCACCCTGTTACATGATGAAGCGAAAGTAATTTGACCATTTTTCAAATTTTCAAACTATGTCGGTTTTCATTTTCATAGATCACGCAGATGGCCACGTTAAAAAAACTTCTCTGGAAGCCTTAAGCTACGGAGCGGCGCTGGCAAAACAAACGGGAGTTCCTGCCGAAGGCATTTTACTGGGTACAGTAACAGAAGATCTCCCTTCGTTGGGCAAACAGGGTGTTCAAAAAATTCACCAGGTTCCGCAGGAAGTTCTGAACGCCCTCGATGCCGAACAATATATCGGGATCATTTCCAGCCTGTTTGAAAAAAACAAGGGCACCATTCTCATATTATCACATACCAATACCGGAAGGGCGATCGCTCCGGGGCTTTCTGTAAAACTCAAAGCGGGGCTCGTCACCGGCGCGACTGCCCTGCCGGATACTTCAAATGGATTTCTCGTAAAAAAAAATGTATTCTCAGGTAAGGCTTTTTGCACGGTTTCCATCAAAACGCCTGTTAAGATCATTACCCTTAATCCCAATACATTTCCTGTTACCAATGACGGGGGTCCTGCAGAAATAATCAGGGAAGAGATAACGGTACAGCCTTCCCGGATCCTGATTAAGTCTGCGTCTAAGGCTTCAGGTGAGATTCCGCTTACGGAGGCAGAAATTGTTGTAAGCGGCGGCAGAGGTATGAAAGGTCCCGAAAACTGGGCGCCTATTGAAGAACTCGCCAGGCTCCTTCACGGAGCTACAGCCTGCAGCCGGCCGGTGGCCGATTCCGGCTGGCGCCCGCATCACGAACATGTCGGGCAAACGGGCATTGCCATTGCGCCCAATTTGTATTTCGCCATCGGCATTTCAGGAGCCATTCAACACCTTGCAGGAGTAAACCGGAGCAAAGTGATCGTGGTGATCAATAAAGATCCCGAAGCCCCCTTTTTTAAATCTGCTGATTATGGCATTGTCGGAGATGCTTTTGAGATTTTACCCAGGCTGATCAATGCGGTAAAAAAACTCAAGGGCTTAGCCTGACGGGTATTCCACTTTTAAAGGGATTAGTTTTTTATATTTGTCCTTTTAACAAGACCTTTAAGTCAGCCCGAAGGGCAGATCCGTTTTATGAAGAAGATTGAATTGGAAATCGTGGCCTTATCGCACAGCATTACGCAGACGCATTCCTATGCGGTGGTTTTGGGGGAGATCAATGGACTCCGGCGCCTGCCTATTGTAATCGGGGGTTTTGAAGCTCAGGCTATTGCCGTGGCCCTGGAAAAAATGCATCCGAGCCGGCCCCTGACCCACGACCTCATGAAAAATTTTATGACGGCTTTTTCCATTGATCTTCAGGAAATTGTTATTTCAGACCTCCAGGAAGGGATTTTTTATTCCAAACTGATTTGCATCAGTGAACACGATACGGTTGAAATAGATTCCCGCACTTCCGACGCATTGGCCCTGGCTGTTCGTTTCGGCTGTCCTATTTATACTTACGAAAATATCATTGAAAGCGCCGGAATACTCATGGAAGACAGTGCCGGAAAGAAAAAACAACCCAAGGAAACCGTAACGACCGAGGGGGGCGCTAAAGAAGACCTCGGTGGTCTTTCTCTGGAAGACCTCAACAGCCTGCTTTCCGAGGTTTTGGAACAGGAAGATTATATCCGGGCCATTAAAATCCGGGATGAGATTAACAGCCGGAGAAAAGGCCGGACCGGATGATCGCCTTCCCCCACGCTAAAATCAACCTGGGACTTTATGTAACTTCCAAAAGACCCGATGGGTTTCACAATCTGGAAACACTGTTCTATCCCCTTCCGCTGCACGATGTTTTGGAGATTGTTCCCTCAGATAAGATCCGCTTTTTCCCCACTGGTCTTACTGTTCACGGCGAAAAAGCAAATAATCTGGTTCTGCGTGCCCATCAACTCTTACAAGAGAAATTTACCGCGGTCGGGACCCTGGAAATTCACCTCCACAAAGCGATTCCCATGGGCGCGGGATTGGGTGGCGGTTCTTCTGATGCCGCTACAATGTTACAGCTGGTCAATGATTGTTTTAAACTGAACCTGACTAAAGAAAAGTTGGCAGACTATGCACTGGAACTGGGCAG
>DATCAO010000137.1:0-3775 GCA_036512575.1 Puia sp. | reverse complement strand
CTGCGCTCCAGTAAGCTGATCGATCCAGTCATTGCCGGTTATCCCTGATATAGATGGTACCGAACCGGTATAGATGCATGTATGGCCAACCGCAGTATATGAAGGCAGATAATCAATATATGTATTCTCGCAGGAAAATCCCTGTTTTAACATCCTTTTAAATCCTCCTTCACTGTACCGGCTATAATATCGATACAGATAATCCCAACGCATTTGGTCGACGACAATACCCACAACCAGCCTGGGTCTTACAATATCTGCACCACCGGCTTGTGCGAAGACCGAACCCATTTGAAACAAATACAAAACCGAAATGATAAACGACTTTCTTAACATTAGATTCGATTTGAACAAAGGTATCCGCATTTGTGATTTGTCCTGTAGTGCAAATGCATTATTTTTGCATCAATTTTTAACCTCCCTAATAAGATTTATGGCAGATATATTCGAGAAACTTACCAGACATCAGGGGCCCATCGGGCAACACCGGGAAAGGGCCCATGGATATTTTGCATTTCCAAAACTGGAAGGTGAAATCGGAAGCCGCATGAAATTTCGCGGAAAAGAGATGATTGTTTGGAGCCTGAACAATTACCTGGGCCTTGCCAACCACCCTGAAGTCAGAAAAACTGATGCGGAAGGAGCTGCAATGTATGGACTCGCTTCCCCCATGGGTGCGCGTATGATGAGTGGCAACAGTAACCAGCATGAGCAATTGGAAAGGGAACTATCCGAATTTGTGGGTAAGGAAGACACGGCATTGTTGAATTACGGCTATCAGGGAATGGTAAGTATTATTGATGTTTTGTGCGGAAGACACGATATAATCGTGTATGACGCGGAATGTCACGCATGTATCATTGATGGCCTGAGACTTCATGCGGGTCACAGGTACGTGTTTAAACATAACGATATCGCCGATTTTGAAAAACAGATTCAACGGGCCAATGCATTGATTGAAAAACAGGCAGGTGGTGGAATCCTGGTAATCACGGAAGGGGTTTTCGGTATGGCCGGAGACCAGGGTAAACTCAGGGAAATTGCTGCTTTAAAACCAAAATACAAATTTCGCCTGCTGGTGGATGATGCACATGGTTTCGGCACTTTGGGAAAAACCGGAGCCGGCGCAGGTGAAGAACAGGGCGTTCAAGAGGATATCGATTTGTATTTTTCAACTTTCGCCAAATCTATGGCTTCTATTGGTGCATTTGTTTCAGGCGAAAAAAGTATAGTGGATTATATCAGGTACAATATCAGGAGCCAGATTTTCGCCAAAAGTTTACCGATGCCTCTTGTGCTGGGCAACCTAAAAAGACTTGAATTGCTAAGGAGTAATCCGTCATTAAAAGAAAAACTCTGGAGCAATGCAGAAAAACTTCAGGCAGGTCTTCGAAAAAAGGGGTTCGATATCGGCAAAACCGATTCAGTGGTGACACCGATTTATATGAAAGGTGATGTTCCCGAAGCAACAGCGATGGTCATGGACCTTCGGGAAAACTATGGAATTTTCTGCTCGATCGTGGTTTATCCGGTCATACCCAAAGGACATATTATTTACCGCCTCATCCCAACAGCTGTTCACACAGATGCCGACATTGAAGCTACTCTTGCGGCATTTGAAGCCACTAAAAAGAAATTGGATATTGGAGAATATCAGGTGGAGGCGATTCCAGATATGGCTGAGGCTTAATGAGTTATGGTATAATTACGGCAGGTTTTGCATAAAGACCTGCTTTTTTCGTTTTATAACAGGGACTTAACCTTTTAATGATCCTTTTGTAATTTACCATCAGATGCACTGAACAGTAATTCAGACCTGTTTTTAGATCCAATAGATGATGCTCCTGAGAAAAACCATATTACCCGTATTGATGACGGCTGCCTGTTACTGTTACGGGAATGGCGAAATGCCGGTCAAGGATTCCAGTACGGTTGTCATCACCCTTCAAAATGCATCCGATAAACTTTCAAAAATAGATTCGGTTTTTGTGATTTTTGACCGGTACGACCTGCGAGGTGCCGGTGTAATCAAAAAGGTTTTTTACCCGGACATCGAAAATAGAATCCGTGTCAATCTGCCCAAGGGTAAATACTATATCAGTATCTATTGTTTGGGAATCTATAATAAAGAAAGTTTCGATCGAACGATTTCAGCAAAATCCAACAAGGAACGAAATATTTTCCTGCGCCTGCAGGCATCAGCACTGTATAAGCAGGGTCTGGCCAGAATTCCCGGCGAGCACTTTGACCCCGCCCATCTGGCGATCTTCAACTTTTCCAATAAGTAGAATCCTGCACTCGTCTGCACAGGAAATAAAAAAGCCTCCTTGTTGAAGGGAGGCCGCACTAATCAAATACCATTAACCATTAAACCTTATCCTATGAAAAGTCAAATATAAAAGTTTAGTAGAATCAACTGTGTTACACCACTGATAATTTTTTTGAACAGGGTTTAAGTTGACGCATATCAACTTAAAACCATTAATTTGTAAAAACATGAAGAACGAGACATGCGGAAGATAGTAATCGCCATAACCGGAGCCAGTGGTTCGCTGTATGCAAGCATCCTGATCGGAAAACTTTTATCGATCCGTTCTCAATGGGATACGGTTTCGGTAGTTATGTCGAAAAATGCCCGTACGGTTTGGGAAACGGAATTGGATAATCAGGACTATAGGGATTTACCCTTAGATGTTTTTGAAACTGATGACTTTAATGCGCCATTTGCCTCTGGTTCCGCCCGTTTTGATACGATGATCGTCATTCCCTGCTCTATGGGAACCCTGGGAAGGATAGCTGCCGGTATATCCTCAGACCTGATTACAAGGGCGGCGGATGTGATCCTGAAAGAAAGAAGAAAGCTAATCTGCGTGGTCCGGGACACACCGTATAACCTGATTCACATCAGGAACATGGAAATCATCACCCAGGCGGGCGGCATAATATGCCCCGCCAGTCCTTCTTTTTATAGCAAACCGGCTACGATAGAGGCCCTAGCCGCGACTGTGGTCGACCGGGTAATCGATCTGGCCGGACTGGATATGAAAAGTTTTCGATGGGGAAAAGACAAGAGTTGAGGGATCAGGACAATCTGACTTACTGCGTCAGATTGATTTCCTCGACACCCGGATGCCTGGATTTATCAAATATGAAACTGGCATCAGTAAGTCCGGCATTTCCATTCAGACTCATCACCGTGTATATATAGCGATTGCCATTTTTGTCCAGCACTTTTATTGGACTGACGATATAGGTCTTCTTGTCTACGTATAAATAAACCTTGTGAAAATTCTGGGTTTTATCGTTGGGTGTCATTTCAATTTCTACCAGTGTCTTTGGCCCTGTTTTCTGTTCTCCGTTCACTTTATAAAGGAAATCCTTGTCATAAAAATTGGTAAACAATTTTTGTGGCGATATGGTCGTGGAGGATGGGTCTACTTTGGTAATGGTCACTTCATTTGAAGATTTGTCGTAAGTCCAGATTGTTTTGCCATCACAATAAATTTCCTGGCCGGAGAGCTGCACCAGATATTTAATTCCCTTCATGGAGGCAGTTCCTTTTTTTGAACCCTGCGATGTTCCCTGCGCATCCTGAAGCTGATAGGAGAACTGAACCTGGAGCGACTTGTACGATTTGATTTTTGCAGAAGCCTTATCCAGGATTTGTTTTGCAGACTGATCGCCACTTTGGGCCTTTAAGGACGAGATGAAAAACAGTGTTGTTAAAAAACTAAACATCACTTTCATATGGAGAAATTGATTTAACGGGGGCAAG
>DATCAO010000136.1:0-2440 GCA_036512575.1 Puia sp. | reverse complement strand
CGTCGGCATGAAGAAAACGGCGGCCTCATTCGACAGGCTGACCGACACGACGGATATCATTGACGGACACGCTGAAGTGGAAGGCAGGGTGCAGGTCATCGCGCGCAGCCGAACTAAAGTGGATCATCCCGCGGGAGGTATATATTCCAGCGTCAATGATCTGAGCAAATGGATTGGGCTCCTGCTCAATCAGGGATGGCAGGTCCCGGATTCAACGCGCATTTTCAGTCTCTCCGTGTTAAACGAAATCTGGTCTCCTCAAACCATTATCAGAAATGGTGATCCGGGTGCATACCATACCCATTTCAAAGCCTATGGTCTGGGGTTTTTTATGGAGGACCTGAATGGATACAAAGAGATCAGTCATACCGGTGGATTAGAAGGCATGGTTACCCAGGTGGTCATGTTCCCGGAATTGAAACTCGGGATCATCGTACTCACCAACCAGCAGGAACCTGCAGCATTTATTGCCGTCAGCAACCAGATCCGGGATGGGTACCTGGGTTTGCCGAAGAAAGACTGGATAACAGAAATATCGCTGGCAAATTATGCCTACAAGGCTGAAGGAAAAAAAGTTACAGATTCGATTCAACTTGAAATGAAAAAGGCGCAGGAGCATTCCGTGAAAATAAATTTTGACGTATATGCCGGCCGATACCGGGATCCCTGGCTGGGAGAAGTAACCATTTCCGGTAAGAATGGAAAATTCTTTTTTGTTTCCAGCCGCTCTCCTAAACTCAGCGGTGAATTATTTCCCTATAAAGAAAATAGTTTTGTGGTGAAGTGGAAAGACCGGAGTATGGATGCCGATGCATTCCTGATCTTTCGTTTGAATGAAAATGGAATCGCCGAAGGCATGAGCATGAAAGCCATCTCCCCCCTGACAGATTTCAGTTATGATTTCCAGGATCTCGATTTTAAAAAACTGCCGGAAAACGTCAAATAAACTCTTTTTTCAGCAGGGCATAGATTCGTTGAAACTGTTGAAACCCGCTGGCGTAAACTGCATGGGCAAATACGTCGGGAGAAAACATTTTGGTCGGGGTGTTATTTTCCGGAACCGGGATTCCCAGCGCCTGCATGCCGCATTTTGTAGCACCCCAGGATGAATTCTCAAAAGATTCAGAAACGAAAACCGGGAGATTAAATACATCCGTAAGAATCTGTAACCAGAGTTCGTTGCGTGCAAAGCCGCCGGTTGCCATGATTTTCCGGATTTCCGCCTGCTCAAAAAGCGGCTGGCTGACACCCAATAAGCAATAGATGACGGCTTCCAGGGAAGCCCGCACCATTTCCGCCTGCCCATGCTGTATCTGCAGTCCGAATAATACGCCCTTTGCGCGGGCATTCCATATCGGCGCCCTTTCACCCAACAGATAAGGAAGAAAAATCAAACCGCCTGAACCGGGTTTGACAGAGGCCGCCTGTGCTAAGAAATCAGCCACCGTATCCCCTGAACGAAAATAATTTTCCTGCAGCCATTGCAAAACGATCCCGCCATTATTGCTGGCACCGCCAATGAGCCAGGATCCTTTAGCGATATAATAACAAAAACTGCGCATCTCCGGATCGAGACGTCGTTCTTTTACAACCAGCCTTGCTGCGCTGCTGGTACCCACGGTGACCACCAGGGTTCCCGGATCATCCGTTGCGCCCAGGTTAGCCATGGCACCGTCACTGCCTCCGGCGATAAAGGGAATGTTTTTTAATGCAGGAAAAAATGAACCGTAAAATATTTTATTTGTTTCCACGATTTCCGAAAGTCTGTCTGCGCCAATCCCCGCCTGTTCGAGAATCCATGGATCCCATTGAAGGGTATTCCCGTTCATCAGGCCTGTGGCAGCAGCCATGGAGACATCCACCGACCAGGTTCCGAATAATTTATAAAAAATAAATTCTTTAATCCCAACAAATTTATAAGCCCGGTCGAATAATTCTTTTTGATTTTCCCCGAGCCATAGTAGTTTGCAAAATGGTGACATGGCGTGTACCGGCAATCCGGTATGTTCATACAATGTCCATGCTTTTTTTTCTGCATGAATTTTTTCCGCTTCATCCGCCGCCCGGTTGTCAGCCCAGATAATCGAAGGCGAAATGGCAGTTCCCGACCGGTCTACAACAATGAGGCTGTGCATTGCAGAACTGAAACTGCATAATACCGGCAGATGCGGACTCAGCTCCTGAAGGATATTTACTACAGTCTGGCAAAAGGCCCTGAATATTTCTTCCGGATTCTGTTCACTCCATTCCGGAAAAGGATGGCTGATCGGGTAAGGGATCGATCGTTCGGTTATTGTTTTTCCCTCCCGGGAAAAAGCAACTGTTTTTACTGAAGTGGTTCCAATATCAATCCCGAGAAAATATTCCATAATACCCTTGAGACTCAAATATAAATACTAAAAAGCTGCCGGCGGCCACTCAGGTCGGGATTTGGTTGTTT
>DATCAO010000135.1:0-3334 GCA_036512575.1 Puia sp. | reverse complement strand
GGGAGCCATGCAAATTAATGGTTCCCAACGGAGGCATTGCCCAAACTTGTTCTGGCAACATACGAAAGGCTACCACTACCTGAATATCTGCGTGAATGGATTTTAACTGATCAAGAAAAACAGGATCCCGGAGTTTCTCAGGCTGAAGAACCGGAATATTTTTTTGGAACGCATATTGTTTAACAGGCGCTTCCCGCACTTTAAGCCCCCTTCCCGCTGGCTTGTCGGGCGATGTCACCACGGCCGCTACCGAAAATCCATCTTCTACCAGGGCCCGAAGACTTGCTACTGCAAATTCGGGTGTGCCCAAGAAAACAATTTTGGGATATTCATTCATTTGTGAACAAAATAACGGCTATTAATTTATTAAAAAATCAGGGTCGCGAATTTACATTTATCAGATAGTATTTAACTTTGCTCCCTGTCCGGCGTTAAGCGCTAAGCGTTAAGCGTTAAGCGTTAAGCGTTAAGCGTTAAGCGTTGGTTTTTAAAATTATTTAAAACTAAAATCAATTTATGGCCGTTCAATCCGGTAATACCATTAAGATTCATTATAGTGGAAGATTAACTGATGGCACCCCGTTTGATTCATCTGACGGTCGCTCACCCCTGGAATTTACAGTAGGCAGCGGTTCTGTAATCAGGGGTTTTGACACAGGTGTTCAGGGTATGACGGTAGGGGAGAAAAAAACGATCGAAATTCCTTTTTTGGAAGCATATGGTCCTGAAGATCCTTCTATGATTATTGAATTCCCGGCAGACCGCCTACCGGACGATCTGAAACCTGAGATTGGTATGCAACTCAATATGAATAATGCCGAAGGACAGCAGTTTCCGGTGGTGATCACGGGCATTACTGATGAAAATATTATTCTAAATGCCAATCATCCGCTGGCGGGTAAGGATCTTATATTCGATCTGGAACTGGTAGAGATTGTAGACTGAGTTTTTTCTGCAGAATTAAATATAAAGCGACTGCACAGAGCAGGGAGACAGCCATAACTATGGCGGATCCCTGCAGGCCCCATCTGCCGCCCGTAATGTTTTCATCTCCGAGTTGGGAAGATTGCAAAAAGCTCCGGGCTGACGTGTCGTCTCCCAGTCCCAGGATTGGTCCGGCCATGTATTTCCATGCCCAGTGAAAAAAAACTGAAAACCAGAGATTCCTGGAATACAGATAAAACAAACCCGTGATCAGTCCCAGGATCAAAACATTCAGTAATGGAAAAAAACCTGCAGAAGTCCAGTGAAAGCCCAAATACAATAAAGTCGAAATAGCCAGTGCAAGCCATTTGGGAAAAGATTCCAACAAATTACCCAGTATATAACCCCTGAAGATGAGTTCTTCACAAAAAGCGGTCAATCCGAGGGTTCCGAATACCAGGAACTGGAATTTCGGATCAAAAATAAAATCCATCCATTTCAGGTGGCCGGTGGCCTGTATGATCAGGCAACTGGCACCCATAATAAAAACAGCCAGGGCGCCACCGGAAACAGCCTCCCGAATATGACCGTTCATTCCGAGGCCAAGAGAAATAAACGATTTACGGTCAACCCAGCGGCGAAAAACATAAGTGATGAGTACAGTCAATACAAAAAATATCGACACGATCACCGCCGCACGATTCCCTGTTAACAATTCCTGTATCCGGGCCATATCCAGATTCGATTTATTCAAACCCAGTATAAAGGAAGCCAGCACCGTGCCGGCACCGATGATTAAGGCAAGGATATACAGAATCACACGCAACCAGCCGGCCTTCAGGAGTGGTGTGGGTGAAAGGGATGAATTCATGGTCTTTCCATTAATACGATGCGAAGATCGCGGCCCGGCAAAATTATTCCTAATTAATTTCAATCATCAAACGGAAAGATGATATTTTTAACCTTCATCTTATAAATAATTCCATCATATGCCGGATTATCCTTCTGCCCTGGTCGATCGTTTTTTCAGGTACGTACAGATCGATACCCAAAGTAATCCGGACTCGGTAACCCAGCCGTCTACCATTAAACAACTCGACCTCAGCCGGCTTTTATTTGAAGAATTGCAAACGCTGGGCCTGACTGAAGTTGAACTGGATGAAAACGGCTACCTGTACGCCTCCATTCCTTCCAATACGGAAAAACCTGTGCCGGTGATCTGCTTCTGCGCCCATGTGGATACATCCCCCGACTGCAAAGCCAGTGAAGTGAAACCCCTTTTACATAAAAATTATTCCGGTGATGATATCGTTTTACCGGATGATCCGGAACAGATCATCAGGACAAGTGAGTATCCTTATCTGTTGGAAAAAATAGGGCAGGATATCATCACGGCTTCCGGGCAAACCCTGCTCGGTGCCGACGACAAAGCCGGTGTGGCCATTATTATGGAGCTGGCCGTTTGGGCGAAAACACACCCATTGGTAAAACATGGGAAGATACGCATCCTGTTTACTCCTGATGAAGAGATAGGCCGCGGGGTAAATAAACTCAATATGAAAAAGCTGGGTGCTGATTTTGGGTACACCCTCGACGGCCCGGAACTGGGATCCTTTGAAGAAGAAACATTTTCTGCCGACGGCATGCAATGCACATTTCACGGAGTTTCGGCTCATCCCGGTCATGCAAAAGACAAACTGGTCAATGCCATTAAGATGGCTTCTGCATTTATCAATGAACTGCCGCGGGATGAATTCTCGCCCGAAACCACGGAAGGGCGATATGGATTTGTGCATCCCGTGCGAATGGAGGGAGGTCCGGAAAAAATGCGTGTCGATTTTATCATTCGCGATTACAACACCGCCAAACTAAATGCCTACGAAGAATACCTGAAAGATAAAGCTGCCCAGGTGATGTTACAGTTTCCGCAGGGCCGGTTTGAATGTGAAATAAAAGAACAATATCGAAATATGAAGGAGGTGCTTGCCCTTCATCCCCAGGTTTCTGAATTTGCCCGTGAAGCCATATCCCGTGCCGGTATACCGATCAGGGAATCCGCTGCGCGCGGGGGAACCGATGGTTCCAGGTTATCTTTTATGGGTATGCCCTGCCCAAATATCTTTACAGGGGAGATGGCTTTTCACGGCAAACACGAATTTGTTTGTGTGGAGGATATGGAGAAAAGTCTGGAGACCCTGATCCACCTGGTAAAAATCTGGGAAGAAAAATATTAAGCGGGTTATTTTTTTGCGAGGATTGCTTGTACGATCTGCCTGGCATGTACACGTGAATTCTCGATAAACCAAATATGGGTATCCATACCCCCGCATACGACACCCGCCAGAAATATATTTTTCCGGTTACTTTCCATGGTTTCCTTATTGTACGCGGGATAACGCTTTTCGTCTTT
>DATCAO010000134.1:0-4363 GCA_036512575.1 Puia sp. | reverse complement strand
TGTGTTTTGAAATTCGCATTGGGGAGCGGATAATTAACAAACAGGGGCGGATTTTTTCCTACCAGGGAAGTTCCATCGTATTGCTGTCCGAAAGTATACGAACTTCCCAGGAAGTCGGACATATTCGGTATGCCGTTTGGCGTAGGATGCGTTACCACAGCCTGCGCAATGTTTGTAGGAAGGAACTGATTGGTAAGGGATACGCTATCGCCATACATAAAATTATAACCATATGCTGTCTGTGTGATCGGATCTCCTGCATGCGGACCCGTTGTATCAGCAAGATATACTTTAGCGGTTACGTTATTTCCACCAGCGATTCTTACACCAAATCTGCAATCCACGATCAGATTATTATAAGCCAGTGCCCTGGAATTGTTTTCAACTTCAATAGAACCACTTCTTGCTCCGAAAGTACCCGTATTGCGAAAGCCGTCATTTACATAGGTATTATTATACATCGCAATCATACATTGTGGCTGGATACCCCCGTCATTGGCAGATTTTGTTCCATTCGTAGCTCCGCCGATAATCAGGTTGTAGGCCATATTACCCTGTGTGCCGCCTTTGGCATTGAAACCGTCTCCGCCGGTGCCTCCGCATTTTTCCAGTGTATTGCGAATAATATTTACATGGCCACCATAAAAGCGGACCGCATCATCGGGTGAGCCGTAGATCCAGGAATCTTCCAGGATGAAATTACCATTTGGATTACCAAAATAGATAACATACTGGTCTCCGACAGAAGGGCCTGTAAACGGAATGGTCTGAATACCGGCCCCGGCAAAGTCAAGGTGTGTCCATTTGATCACCAGCAACGGACAAGTTTTGTCGCAATAAATTCCAGTCCATCCGCCAGCGTATGCGGAATCAGAAGATGCCGTTGAAGAACCTGTGGTTTTTGTTCTGCGCGGATCTGAAATGGAAACCGGTGCATCCTTGGTACCCAGACTTACAAAAGTACCCTTCACGATGATCGCTGCTGAATTGGTTACTTTTACGGTAACTCCTTTCTGTATGAGTAGTGTATCTCCTGCATTTACCGTAACGTCTCCGGCGATTGTATACGTCTTGCCTGTCACCATCGTTCCCTTTATAGAGCCGGATAAAGGCGATGTTTCACTTACTGGCTGACCGACCTGTATCTGGGGCTGGGAAACTGTAGATGTGTCGCTGCTTTTTGTACAGGAACTGATTGTTATAACCAGTAATGCAAAAAGATTGGTTAATTTAAGCTGTTTCATTTGTTTGATATTTGTTTTTAGAATTTAAATTTGAATCCCAGCAAATAAGAACTGTAAAACCGGTCATACTGCACGGTGGTATAGTCGGCACTTTCCTGGAAGGGAAGCCGGTACTTTCCTGCATAACTATTATTAGGTTGCTTGATGATCAGCTGGAATGGCGTATTCAGGATATTATTCACTTTTACGTACAAAATAAAATGCCGGCCGAATTCTTTCTGTGCAGAAAAATCCAGGTTGGTTGTCGCTTTTTCCCAGTTGTCCAGTCCGGTATATAATGAAAGCGTATTGATCCGTTCACCGGTATACACGAGGGCCAGTTGCGCATCCAACCCGTTTTTTGATCCTTTATATAAAAGCGAGAAATTCCCGATGTTCCGGCTCTGACCCTGTAAAGGACGTTTTACATATACTGTGGTATTGATCGCCTGACCGGAGGATGACTGATAGTAGAAGTCCTTGGTAGAATTGATAACGGAATTCGTAAACGTATAGTTTCCGGAAACCCCAAAATTTCCGATATATTTTCTAAATGCCAGCTCTACGCCGAAATTATTTGCCTGTCCGAAATTATTCGGCGACAGTATAATGCCCCCGAAACCGTTTTGTGTGAATGCGTATTCGATGGGATTGTTGATGATCTTATAAAAGACACCCAGCAAATATTCGTCCAGTCCTTTTGGAAATATTTCATAGCGGAGATCAAAATTATTGATCACCGTATGCTGGAGATGTGGGTTTCCCTGGGTCTCATAACTATCATTGGAACTTCCCCGTTCCGGAAACGCAATCAGGTCGGCATAAGCCGGCCGGAAAATGGATTTGAAATAAGCGAAACGGACTGCATTGCTTGCATTAAAAGAATATTTCACTTCGACGCTGGGGAGGGGGTCAATATATTTAATATCGGCTGACTTACCTTCGACGGTTACCGGAAGTGAAGAAACATAGTTCTGATGGGTAGATTCCACCCGAACGCCGCCAACGATCTGCCATTTGTCCCGGATTATATATTTAATCATGCCATATATCCCACCAACGTCTTCATTAAAATGGTAAATCCCGGGATTGCCTGCTGCATTCCCGAGTGCTGCATTGGAGGGAATGAAAATAAATTTGGAAGCCGGAACAGAAGTATACTGCTGGTCGACAGCATTGGAATCACTTACCGGAGTAAGCTTGTAGGCATTGTCGTAGTTATCCCTTTCCTTGTGCCGGTACATACCGCCGAAACTGACAATCGCCGTATTATTATATATATGGGTATTATAATGCAGGTTTAAATAAACGGAATAATCCTGATCTGCATTATGTATCCATTCTCTCGACTGATTTTCAACAACCGGGGGAGAAATTGTAAAAGTGCCCGTATTGGTATTAGGGTTAACAGCGGAGGCAATCGAGAATTGCGCATCATCGGGAATTTGTCTCGCAGCCTTGGAGTAAACCAGGGACCAGTCTGCCGAAAGATTTTTCGCCAGAAGATTCCTTCCCTGCAATGTGGTATTAAATATGCTCTGCAAATCAGACCTGGTTTCAGTCCGGTCATATATGGCATAGGATCCCACATAGTTGTCGGATGTTGAATACCCGCCCAACAAAGAATCGCTCGTTAGTCTCGTTCTTCTTTCATTCAACTGCAAATAGGTGGCAAACAGACTGAGTGAATTGTTTGCATTAAAGTTGTAGTCAATTTTGGCTTCAATGCCAGAGCGGTCAAGGCGGGAGTCGTACTGACGCGAATAAACATCAGAAAAGGCAGGCTGCTGCGGATGATTTTCATCAATGGCCGGTGGTACTGTAGGGCTTTGCAACAGGGTATTTGAATTAGTACCCCTATATGCATTTTGGTAACTGCCAGACAGGACTATACCCAATTTGTTATTCATGAATCTATCCCCTATGGTGAAACTTCCGATGGTGGTTGGGAATGGCTTTTGGGAAGTAACCAGCACATTATTGTAAGGAAATGCTGAAATGGGAGCATATGCGCCCGGGCCCATGATTTCAGCTGGCGATTTGGTATTGATTGTGGAAGTCGGATAAGAAGAGAAATTTCTATCGATATACAGCTGGCTGTATCCCATTCCCAGGTTCGCCTGTAACTGGAACTTCGCTGGTGCATTGCGCATAACCAGGTTAATCACACCACCCGCGGCATCTCCTTCCATATCCGGGGTCAGGGTTTTGATCACCTCAATACGTTCCAATAATTCTACAGGAAAAATGTCCAGTGGAACATAACGGTTCCGGTTATCCGGGCTCGGAATTTTTACTCCGTTTACCAGGGTTGTATTATAACGTTTATCCATACCCCGGATGATGGCATACTGACCTTCGCCGGTATTGCCCCGTTCAATGGAAACACCTGAAATACGCTGCATGACATTGGCCACATTGATATCCGGAGAAATGGAGATGGCATTGGCCGATACAATATTGAGTATGTTTGGCGCCGTTTGTTCCCTTCTTCTGGCGAATTCCTCAGAACCGCCATTTTTATTGTTGGTGATGATTACCGTTTGCAGAGCCGCTCCGGTATGCAGGAATATATCAACAGAAATAACCTGACCGGCTGCAATTGAAATGGTCGAATCGACAGCGATATGACCCGTATAAGAGACTGATATCCGGTATACCCCCGGTTTAAGATTCCGATAGGTAAAACTACCGTCCAGTTCGGAAGTTTTTTTTATAAGTAAGGGTGAAAGATTAACTGAAGCCCCGACCAGTTGTTCCTGCGAGCTGAAATCATATATATGTCCCCTGATTTCCTGGGCCGAGACGGAATAAATGACGTGAAAAAGAACGAACAGACTCAACAAAAACTTGCGACCAGTGACAATTAACCTCATTCTTGCAGCATGAATTTTGATTTCGCATGCAATATTAGGTGCAGATATTATACTATGACGGTAAGTATTCATTAGTTAACATAGTGATCTTAATAACTTAATTAATAATTAATATGAACACTTTAGAGAAGAGGTTACCAACTCTTTGTCTCGGCCCCCTTTAAACTGGACGGTTTCCTAAATGTAGTCTAGTCGTTTTTACGCGCTAATCAATTAAATAAGTTTAGGTTTATCGAACAAGTAGACTATGAAAAACCCCCTCCC
>DATCAO010000133.1:0-4330 GCA_036512575.1 Puia sp. | reverse complement strand
CGGTTTCCTGAAAGATGTTCCCGGCGTTTATCAGTTACCGTTCGGTAAAATCGCTGAACTGGAAGGTTTCGGGGAGAAAAGCATTTCCAACCTGCAGTCGGCCATAGAAGAATCCAAGAAACAGCCCTTACACCGCGTGATTTACGCCCTGGGTATTCGGTACGTGGGAGAAACGACCGCCAAGACACTGGCCAAAGCCGTTAGTTACCTGATGGATTTTAAGAATTTTTCCCTGGAGGAATTGCAGGCCCTTGAAGACGTAGGCCCGAAAGTTGCGGGAAGTATCTTGCAGTTTTTCGGGAACCGGGACAACTTAAAAATGCTGGAAAAGCTGGAAGGTCTCGGTCTGAATTTTCGCAGTACCCGTTCAGAACGAAGCGCAACGGGGAACCTGACAGACCAGAGCTTTCTGTTCACAGGCACACTCAGCGAGCTGAAACGGAGTGAAGCCGAAGCCCTGGTGGAAGAGCAGGGCGGAAAAATCCTTGGCGGGGTAAGCAGTAAACTGAATTACCTTGTAGTGGGGGAAGACGCAGGTTCAAAACTGGAAAAAGCTAAGAAAATCCCATCCATAAAAATCCTTTCAGAAAAAGAATTCCTTCAGTTTATCCGGAAGGCGGGAAACCGATAATCAATTTTCACCCGCTTTTCCTTATTGTTTTTTGTAACTTTAGTAAAACCATAGCCATGATAAAAAAAATTCCTGGCGAAACCTGGAAGCCGCTCATGTTTCCGGGTTGGAAGCAACTTCGCAAAAAATATGGACTCTCCTCTTCAGGTCGTGTGGCCAGTTATTATGAAGGTATCTTTACAGATGGCAAACTCCTGAACGGGTCGGTGACGACCGGCTACAAAACCTTGAACCTGCACCGGCCGGGGAACAACGGAACACTGTACCTGCACAGGGAAATTGCCCGGATGTTTGTGAGGAAAAACTCACCCAAACAGAAATTTGTTATCCACCTCAATCATAACAAAACAGATAATTCCGTAAAAAATCTGAAATGGGTGAGTCTTGATGATATGATCATGCATCAGCAGAAAAGCCCGGCCAAACTCGCGTACAAAAAAATTCAGTCCACCCGTCCGGTTGGTTTAAAACTTACCGCCGCACAGGTCAGGTCTATTAAGAAAACCCTGTCCAGCCGCAGCCGCCAGCTGACCATCAAGAAACTTGCAGACAAATATGGCGTCAGCGAAATGACGATGTACCGGATTAAGAGCGGAGAGAATTGGAGCAGGGTATAATTGGTTGACGGATGACGGTTGACGGATGACGGTTTTTGGAAAAAGTTATTAGTTATATGACGCATGAATAAATTTTTGACCTACAAAAACCGTCAACCGTCATCCGATTCATACTAGCCCTTTCGCCACCAGGTACTCCGCAATCTGCACCGCATTCGTTGCCGCGCCCTTGCGCAGGTTATCACTCACGATCCACATGTTCAGCGTTTTCGGCTGGCTTTCGTCGCGACGGATTCGTCCCACAAATACTTCATCCCGGTTGTGAGCATCTTTAGGCATAGGATATTCCTGCCTGGCCGGATTGTCGACCACAACCACACCAGGCGCATTTTCCAGTAATGTTTTTATTTCGGCCAGGTCAAATTCTTTTTCAAATTCCACATTCACCGCTTCACTATGACCACCCATCACCGGAATACGAACGGTCGTTGCGGTTACATGAATGGAATCGTCGCGCATGATTTTGCGCGTTTCGTTTACCATTTTCATTTCTTCTTTCGTATATCCGTTATCCAGGAATACATCGATCTGCGGGATCACATTGAGGTCAATGGGATATTTGTAAGCCATCTCACCCTGCAGGCCTTTTCTTTCGTTCATGAGTTGGCTGACGGCTTTCACCCCGGTGCCGGTCACACTCTGGTAGGTGCTCACCACAATGCGTTTGATTTTATATTTCAGGTGCAGCGGGTTCAGCGCGACAACCATCTGTATAGTGGAACAATTGGGGTTAGCAATGATCCTGTCGTCCTTCGTTAACGCGTCAGCATTCAGTTCGGGCACCACCAGTTTTTTTGTAGGATCCATTCTCCAGGCAGAAGAATTGTCGATCACCGTAATGCCGGCCTCCGCAAATTTAGGCGCCCATTCCAGCGAAGTTCCACCGCCTGCAGAAAATATCGCAATAGCCGGCTTCAAACCTATGGCATCTGTTGCACTGACTACAGCATATTCCTTCCCCTTAAATAGAACCTTTTTACCGACTGACTTTTCGGAAGCCACAGGAATTAATTCTTTAAGCGGGAAATTTCTTTCAGCCAATACTTCGAGCATTTTGGTTCCGACCAGTCCGGTGGCTCCTACTACTGCAACTTTCATCGTTTTTTACGGTTTTACATTATTAAAAATCAAAAAGCCTCCCCGATTCCGGGAAGGCCTTACTATTTTGAATACACAAAACGTCAGACAGCTTCCCTGCGCTGGGGCTTCTTGGCGTCCTTCTTTGTGTATGTATAAATCACGTTCATTCGAACCGTAAAATTAACCTTCCCTCTTTTTTAAACCAAATTATTTTTGAGAAAAGGTTTTTATGCTCAAGGGCTTCGGCTTGTTTTGCTGCGGAATGATGCTCCTGCCACTATTTTCTAAGGCACAGGCCCGTTACGATGTCCTCATTACCGAATTCCTGGCCGACCCCACACCCAGTGTCGGATTACCGGAATTCTCATTTGTCGAATTGAAAAATCATTCCTTGCAGGATGTAAACCTGCACAACTGGAAAATCAGCAATGGCAGCACGACGGCAACAATCAAAACAGATTATATTTTAAAGACGGATAGTTTCCTGATCCTTTGCCCCGTCTCCGCAACGACTGCTTACGATTCTTTTGGTTCTTCGCTCGGCATCAGTGGTTTCCCCGGCCTGGCAAATGATGCGGGAATGATCCAGCTCCTTTCCCCCGACAACAGGGTCGTACATGCCGTCCGCTACGATCCCGATGATTTCAGAAATGAGCTGAAAGCCAGGGGAGGCTGGAGCCTGGAGATGATTGATGAAAATAATGCCTGCTCGGGTGCATCCAACTGGACGGCGAGTGTATCCCCCGCCGGCGGCACACCAGGCAAAAAAAATTCTGTTCAATCCTCGAATCCTGATGAACAACCGCCTCAGCTGCTGCGATTCCTGCCTGTCGATTCGATACATGCGATTTTGCTGTTTGATGAAACGCTGGACAGTGCTTCAGCTTCCGACCCGTCAAATTACTCACTCTCTGATATGGAACGGTCCCCGGAAAATGCCATGACCCTGCCTCCTTTTTTTGACCAGGTCGAAATCCTATTGCCCACGCCCATGTTGCCCGGTAAATTATATACACTCACCGTGAATCATATCAGCGACTGCAGCGGCAATGAAATCGGCCTCTACAATTCCTGCACCCTGGGCATCACCGAAAAATCAGTGGACGAAGATATCGTCTTCAACGAAATCCTGTTTAATCCCCCGCCTTATGGGTATGACTACGTTGAATTATATAACCGGAGTCAAAAAATCATTCGCTGTTCCGAACTCTTCGTGGCAGGACGAGACCCTCTCGGAAATCTGAAAGATCCGATGAACCTGGTTACTACAGAGCGCGCCTTTTTTCCGGGAGAATATCTATTGTTTACCGAAAACCCGGCATGGATCCTAAAGAATTATCCTGCTGCACCCGCCGCACAGATTCTTGGAGTGAGCAACCTGCCTTCCATGCCCGACGATCTGGGGAAGCTGGTATTGCTCAATGGGACGGGTGATTTAGTTGATGAACTCGATTACGATCATCACTGGCATGCGCCCCTGCTGTCAAACGAAAGCGGTGTCGCGCTGGAAAGGATTCGTACAGATCTGTCTACAAACCAAT
Source organism: Puia sp. (assembly GCA_036512575.1). Classification (GTDB taxonomy): domain Bacteria; phylum Bacteroidota; class Bacteroidia; order Chitinophagales; family Chitinophagaceae; genus Puia. The sequence continues at coordinate 461 of DATCAO010000133.1, read as the reverse complement.
CCTCCAACTGGACTTCGGCTTCTGCACCCTCTGGTTACGGCACACCTGGTTATAAAAATTCTGAATCTTCAATAGCTCCCGCAGGCGCTGACTTAATTACGATTGAACCGAAAATATTTTCTCCTGATATGGATGGCTATCAGGATTTCTGCTTTATTAATTATCAATTCCCGGTTGCAGGGTTTACCGGAAGCATTACAGTATACGACGTGAATGGAAGACTGGTTCGCCAGCTCGTGAACAACATACTATGGGGAGCCAGCGGCAGTTTCCGCTGGGATGGCCTCGACGAACAGCAGCACCTGTTGCCCATGGGGCATTATATCATTTGCTGTAACCTCTTCCTGCCGGACGGAACTGTCAAAAATATTCGAAAAGTCTGTGTATTGGCAAGAAAGCCTTAGGCAAGTATGGGAGTCTGGGCTTAACGCTTTAAGCCTTATGCCTTACGCTTTAAGCCT
>DATCAO010000132.1:0-3527 GCA_036512575.1 Puia sp. | reverse complement strand
GGACCGGATCGTCCATCCATTTTACTTTTTCGCGAAAGGGTTCCGTATCAGTAAATATCGCCTGAAGCTGTTCCATCCAGCAGGCCAGTTCCTGCATCAGCGGATCCTCGGTTGGTGCAGACTTTTTGGACGATTCTTTTTCTTTAATCTTATTCCAGACGCTGATGCCATTCCTGAATTCCTTCTCATACAGCATGATCACCCGTGTCAGAATTTCCGAAGAAATGGGCATGTATCTTTCCATCTCATCATTCTTCCATGAAAGAATGCCATTGATCACTTTGAATTTATACTTTCCTTTACCGCGCATATTCCGTTTTTGAATAAAACCTACCACGGAATTACATAGGATTTTCAGAAATGAAGGTAAGCGTTTGTTTGATAAAGAACTGTTATTTATGTACCAGAAATTATTCCAAAATTGGGAAGTGTTGGTCATATGATGCGTTAAGCGTTACGCGTTCTGCGTTCAGCGTAACAGGAAAATCACTACGCTCACGAAGGCCAACTTTTCGACACTCAGTCACTTCCAGGGAATAAACTCCGAATTCTTCCACCACTTTTCCTTTCATCGCATAAAATCCTTTTCCGGTCAGTGCGTGATAGCGATTGATTCCTGGAAAGAAGACGGTATCCAGCCATTCACCTTCTGAATCCAGAAAAGTATGAAAATGCATGGTTTCATTGGTGATGGTATTTACCGCTTTGGAGGTAACCAGGTAACCCAGAACAGACACCATCCTGTCGGAATGGTTGGAGAGCTCACGGGCTGGCATGAAATTTTGGTGGTCTTCTTTAGCAAGTTCAAAAACATTACATAAGGGGAAACCCAGTAGCTCAATTTCATCCAACGCATCGTCCAGCGGATGCTGTTTAAGTTCGGGCAGTCGAAAAGATTGCGGGTTTTCAAGGAAGAGAAAACCGGATCTTTCCGGGGCAGATTTTTTCCTGTGCAGAAAATTTGCTTCCCACAACATTTCCTTTTTTGATTTTCCGGTATACCGGAACGCTCCGATGCGGATCAGAATATTGAGTTGTTCAATGCCCGGACTCAGTCGTTCCAAAAAATCCGACAGGCGGAGAAAAGGTCCATGCTGTTTTCTATTTTCCAGTAGATTGGCCACAAACTGTTCTTCCAGACCCTGTACGTGTATGAAACCTATAAAAACCAAATTCCCTGAAACTGAGGTATAGTAATCGCTGTGGTTCAGGCAGGGAGCCTGAATGGAAGCACCTGTTTTTTTTAATTCGTGAAAATATAATTCGCGGGAATAGAAACCGCCGAAATTATTGATCACGGCCACCATAAATTCCACCGGGAAATATGTTTTCAGATATAAACTCTGGTAACTTTCTACCGCAAAACTGGCAGAATGTGCCTTGCTGAATGAATAACCGCCAAAACTTTCTATCTGCCGCCAGATTTCTGCCGTGGTTGCTGGCGGATAATTCCTTTCTTTACAGTTCTGGAAAAACTTGGCCTTAATTTCCTCGAATTGTTTTTTGCCCCGGTACTTGCCGCTCATTGCTCTGCGCAATACATCTGCCTGATCCAAATCGAGCCCGCCAAAATGGTGAGCGACTTTGATCACGTCTTCCTGATAGACCATCACGCCATAGGTCTCTTCGAGTAGTAATTTCATTTTTGGATGGAGATAATCAAAATCATCCGGATGATGAAAGCGGTAAATATATTGTTTCATCATCCCACTCTGGGCCACGCCGGGCCGGATGATCGAGCTCGCAGCTACCAGGGTAAGGTAGTCGTCACATTCAAGTTTTTTAAGCAGCTGACGCATACCCGGGCTTTCAATATAGAAACACCCGATCGTATCGGCCCTCCTGATCCGGTCAGCCAAACGGGGATCCTTTTTAAATGATTCAATATCATGAATATTTATGGAGACCTGCTGATTTTTTTTAACGATATCCATGGTTTCCCGGATATGTCCCAGGCCGCGCTGGCTCAGCACATCCAGTTTAAATAAACCTATTTTCTCCGCCAGGAACATATCGATCTGTGAGGTGTTGAAATTTTTCGGTGGAAGTTCCGCGGCGGTATATTGGTAAATGGGCAGGTCACTGATCAGGATGCCACCGGCATGGATGCTCAGGTGATTGGGAAAATTACGCAGCAGGTTGCCATAATAACCTATCTGGCGCTGGATCCTGTCGTCTTTCAGATTACCTGAGTCCAGTTGGTCTATTTCTTCCTTTGGCAATCCAAATACTTTGCCCAGTTCGCGAAGAATCGCCTTACTCTGAAAAGTGGTATAGGACCCGAGCAGGCATACATGTTCCCGTCCGTATCGTTTAAAAATATAATCTATGATTTCGTCGCGGTCTTTCCAGGAAAAATCGAGATCAAAATCGGGCGGTGAGGAACGTGAAGGATTCAGAAACCTTTCGAAATACAGGTCGAGTTCAATCGGATCCACATCGGTGATTTGTAAACAATATGCGACGATGGAATTGGCACCGCTGCCCCGGCCAACAAAGAAGAAACCACGGTTCTGGGCATACCGGATCAGATCCCAGGTGATCAGAAAATAAGCATTGAAACCCATCTGATCAATGATAGCCAGTTCTTTCTCCACGCGTTCTCTTGCGGTATTGTTTTTCAAACCATACCGCTGCTTCATTCCTTCTGATGCCAGTTTTCGGAGTAAGAGCCGGTCATTTTCTTTTGAATCCGAAAATATCTTTTTTGTTTTATCGGAATGAAATTCCATATCGATGGAGCAGTTCTCCATCAGGTTGAGGGTATTGGTAATGATGGTGGGGTATTGATGAAATGCTTCCAATAACTGATCCGGAGCGTGGAAGGTTTCATTTTTGCCGGCAAGATCGGCAGGGTTCTGTTTACTGAGAATGGTATTCTTATCAATCGCCCTTAAAAGCCGGTGCAGATTATAGTATGTCGAATCCTGAAAACTGACCGGGTGGAGCATCACATATTTATGGGCATGTATCTGCACACTCAGTCCGAACAATTTATTGATATCCGAAATTTTAACGCCGATCAGTTCGTTCGCCTGCAATTCATTTACTGCGATGGACCCGAACGGATAGATACAATACACATCTGTCAGGTCCGGTCTTTTCGGGAAAGTTTTTTTTTCATGTACATATGCAGAGATAAAACGGTTGATTTGTTCAAAACCCCGGTTATTCCTGGCCAGCAGAATATAACAGCAGGTATTTCCATTCCTGATTTCCGTACCTGCCACGGGTTTGATCTGATGCTGTTTGCAGAAATCAACAAAATCCCAGGCGTCGCAGGTATTGTTGATATTGGTAAGCGCGAGTTGGGATATGCCCAGTTCAGCAGCCTGTTTGACCAGTTCTTCAGTTCCATAGGTTCCATAGCGGAAGCTAAAATACGTTTTGCAATTCAGATACATGCGGCACGGAATAAAAGTTTTTCGCCAAATTGTTTTTTCACACTGTCGATGGCCCGGTAGAGGCCGATGATTTCCTGGCTGTCTTCGAAAATGTTGATCTGATAACTTCCTTCAACCAGGTTC
>DATCAO010000131.1:0-6813 GCA_036512575.1 Puia sp. | reverse complement strand
TCATTTCCGCCCATATTTTCAATTTACGCTTCATACGAACCTTTGTCAAAAAAGGGGAACCATGAGAGTATGGGAATATGGGAGTGTGGGAGTATATAAGAGATTTCAGATAGAAGGCCTTATGCCTTAAGCGTTGGGCGTTTAGCGTTCAGCATTAAGCCTAAAATGATTAATTTTGCATTTTAAACCATCATTATGATAAAAACAGGAAGTCCGGTCATCAGCATCTACACCGAGATGACGCCCAACCCCGAAACCATGAAATTTGTGGCCAACAAACTGCTTTATCCGGGTAAAAGCATTGATTTTCCTGATGTGGAAGCCGCAAAACCTTCCCCCCTGGCTGTTGAATTGTTTGGATTTCCCTTTATCAAAAGCATTTTCATCGCCAGCAATTTCGTTACGTTAACCAAAACTTCCGATACGGACTGGTCTGATGTAATCCCATCTATCCGCCAATTCCTCAAAGATTACCTGGAAGATGGTAAACCGGTCGTCAACGAAGAAGACATAACGATCGCACATTCTGACGGGAATGCCATTGCTGCCGATGACGATGACGTCGTTAAAAGAATCAAGGAACTCCTGGAGAGTTATGTGAAACCCGCAGTGGAAATGGATGGTGGCGCCATACAATTCAGAAGTTATAACGAGGGCATTGTCAACCTCATGTTGCAGGGCTCCTGCTCTGGTTGCCCTTCTTCTATGATCACATTGAAAGCCGGCATCGAAGGCATGATGAAACGAATGATCCCTGAAGTGCGGGAAGTAGTTGCCGAAGCAGAATAATGCAGCAAATCATATCGCAATTTCTAAAAGACATCCATCAAACCGGCTGGCTGGAGTTTATCGCCGTGGTGACCGGCATCGCCAGTGTTATTTTTTCCCGTAAAGAAAATATTTTGGTATATCCCGTGGGCATGATCAGCACGGGTATTTTTATCTTTCTCTATATCACGCACGGGCTTTACGCAGATGCTTCTGTTAATTTCTATTATACGGTCATGAGCATCATCGGCTGGGTGATGTGGTCGAAAAAGACAGATGGGAAAAAAGCGCTGATCATAACGGCTTCCACAAAAAAGGACTGGCGGAACAGCATTCTTTTTTTCACAGTTTTCTGGGTTGTTCTTTATGGAATACTCAGCCGCTTTACTGACAGCACTGTGCCCATTGCCGACAGTTTTACTTCGGCAGCCGCTTTCACCGGCATGTGGCTGATGAATAAAAAGAAACTCGAAAATTGGACCTGGTGGATTATCACCAATCTGGCCTCGATCCCGCTTAATTTTTACAAACACCTCGCCTTTACCAGTTTCCAATACCTGGTTCTTCTGATCCTTGCGGTAATGGGTTATATTACCTGGAGAAAAAAAATCCTGCATGCCGCAGCCTAAAAAAATTGTGGTCATCGGTCCGGAGTCTACGGGCAAGAGCACCCTCTGTGAGCAACTGGCTGCACACTACAATACGCTTTGGGTACCCGAATTTGCCCGGCAATATTTGCTCGCGGTGGGCAGACCTTATGATTATGACGACCTGCTCATCATCGCCAAAGGACAACTGGAACAGGAGGACAGGTTAGTCGCTTCACTAAAGACGCCTGTAATATTTATCGATACGGATATGTATGTCATGAAAGTCTGGTGCGAGTTTGTTTTTGGGAAATGCCATCCCTTTATCCTGGATGAGATTGTGAAAAGAAAATATGAGACCTACCTGCTTTGTAATACCGACCTGCCCTGGGTAGCTGACGAACTCCGTGAATATCCCGATCCTGATTCTCGCAAACGATTGTACCAGATGTACAAAGATCTTATGGTCAACCAGTCGACACCATGGTTCGACATTAGTGGCGGATATGAGGAGAGACTGGAGAAGGCGTTGTCAATTGTTAATTGTTAATTGTCAATGATTAACGCTTTTTATAACACCATTCAAATCCGGATATCCTCCCCGATGCTACTGCATTGGATTCGCTTTGGGTCTCCAATGGGTTCTCCAAATACATTTACACCGTAGGGAACAAAAGGGTTAAATCATTTTTATCAGTGTTGCCGTAATGGGCGATAACTTGCGAAAGTCAGCATTGGTTCTGCATTTGCAGATCGGTGTCAGTCCCTTGTCAATGAGGACAAAGGTCTCTATAAGGTCTCTATAAGGTCTCTATAAGGTCTCTGCGAAAAGTACAAATTTCACTGATTGTAGATAGGGCCGAATACTTCTCCAGGAAAAAATCCGGTTAACCATCCGGGAAACTGGATCCGATTTGTAGAACACTGTCAAATTTTTAAATAAATCAGGCTGGCGCTATTATACATCAGCTTTAGCGGTCTGGGAATGATAATTGTCTGATTCCGTTAACAATTAACAATTGACAATTAACAATTATTGCAACAACTTTATAATATCGGGGTCGTCCTGCAAGTGGTGCATCTGCACCAGTATCCAGGGATATTTTTCGGCAACATGCCTGGAGAGTGGCTTGACCGTAAAAACTTTCGGATTGGGCAAACAGGCCGCAATCATCGCAGACTCGCTGCGGCTAAGCGTTTTCGCATGCTTATTAAAATAATATTTAGCTGCTGCTTCGATTCCGAATACGCCTTTCCCCATCTCGCTCACATTCAGATACATTTGAAGAATTCTTTTTTTGCTCCAGAACAATTCGATCATAAACGTGAAATACACTTCCAGTCCTTTTCTGAAAAAGCCACCACCCTGCCACAGGAAAACATTTTTGGCTACCTGCTGGGAGATGGTGCTCGCCCCATGCCGGGATTTACTTTTCTGGTTATGCTTCATGGCTTTCTCGATCGATTTAAAATCAAATCCATCATGATCCGGAAAGGTCTGGTCTTCCGAAGATATAACGGCAAGCCTGGCATAAGGCGAAATCTCATTGATAGAAACATAATCCCGCTTCAATCCATAACCATGGAAGAGGCTGCTCATCTGGGTAATGGTCACCGGTGGGTTTACCCATTTCAAAATCAGGATATAAAAGAATTGGAGGAAAAATAAAAACAGAAAGATCCGTTTGATCCATCTCCAGGCTCGCGGAATGATTCCTTTGGTTTTAATGGGCATCGGGCTGCTTTGCGGGTTCTATAGGTTTTGATGAGGAATTGGATTCAACCGGCGGATTTCCGGCACGCAGGTTCAGGTAATGCAAACTATATTTTTCCCCAATTACATAGGTGGTATACCTGGCATTTCTCATGATTATTCCTGCCAGGATGAATGCACCTGCGGCAATCCATCCGGAGGGTTTTATCCATTGACCGGCCGGTTCATTAGTATACAATCCATTGATCACATTCAGCGCCAGCACACCCACTCCGGCAACAATCAGTATGGTGCCTCCGGACTGCAGGTGGAGTTTCGAAAAATTCTTACGGATGGCTGCTATTTCCTTAACATGAAAAGGGTTATTGTTTACAAATACGCTGTCGTTTCGCATATCGGTGATGGTCCCTTCCAGCCATTGGTCGTATACGGTTTTCATCATAATGTCCATGCCCGGCGCATAGGTTTTAATATTGCTGCCGTTTTTCTGCAATATCAATACATCCGTTTGTGCGAAGCTGATCAGTGGAATCAGATAAATGAAAAAGGCAAAGATTTTCCTCATATTCATAAATAGTACGGATGCCTATTTGAGCTTGTGTTGAAGAAAGATCACGCCATATAATAAAGCAAACCCGAATGCGACAAGTATGGCGCCGGAAATCTTGTTTATAATATTCAGGTTGTGTACCGTAAGCTTATTGCGCACGCTGTTTGCCATCATCACCTTGCCTACATCCGCGCTCATGTTCACCAACAGACAAACAGAAAATATCACAATCCGCTCCTGTATGGTGTGTGTCAGGGATAGAACGGTAGCATTTCCGAGCCAGAAAATCAACACACCCGGATTTAAGGTATTGATAATAAAACCGGAAGCGAAAATCCGGAACATCTCCTGAATGCTGAGGTGGTCAGCGTGCTCAAGATTTCCCGTAGATTTTATGTGGACCTTTTTGAAAAAGAAAAAATAAATGCCCATCGCGATCAGAAAACTACTTCCGCCGTAAGCAATCATTTTCTTATGCTCGAGCAGCATGGCGACCCATTCCGTAAAAACGTTGCTGAGCACAACCAGTATCAGGTCACTTAGCCAAACACCGACAACAAAACTGAAACCGCCTTTATGACCATGCGTAATACTCTGCTTGATGATGGTGAAGATGATCGGGCCGACAGACAATGCAAGCACAATTCCGAGCGCTAATCCTTTCAATATGGCTTCGACCATGCGATATGAGTTTTACCGACAGCTGAAAATTAATGGAACCTCCGGAAAATGCAAGAATATTCCTCATTTTAATAAACAATTAATAATGAGCCTTCTCATCCACTTTCTCCAGAAAATTATGCCAGTCCTTTAAGATGTTACCCTTGAGAACCCGCGGAAATTTATGCTGACCGCCTTCCTTTCCTGAAGATCGCATAAAATCCATAAAGATTTCCGGCGGCAGAACTTTTACAAAGATATCTTTAAGCGCACTCTTTCTTTCAACGGCATAGTCATCATTGAGTCGTTTCAGGTTTTCATCCAGTTTGTCCCGCAGGATGACCGGATCCACTGAAGAATCGGTCGCCACATACCATTGATGCGCAAAGAAAAGTCCGTGAGGCACGCCGGCAACCGTGAATTCGGGGATGGAAATATTTAATTCCTCACTGACGAACTGAATGGCCTGGTTCATATTGTCCACACTCAGGTGTTCACCCACCAGGCTGAGATAATGCTTGGTGCGACCTGTTATAATGATTTCACTTTTTCCCTTGTCGGTAAAGCGAATCGTATCGCCAATCAGGTACCTCCAGGCACCGGCAGCCGTACTGATCAGGAGCGCATAATCACGTCCTTCCTCAACCTGGTGAATTTCCAGGGCCTCAGGATTTTTCTTCATATTTCCCTCCGAATCAAAATTATTATTGTCGAATGGCACAAATTCAAAGAAGAGGTGCTGACTGGTCACCAGCCGCATACCGCGTTCATCCTGCCGGTCCTGGTATGCAATAAACCCTTCTGAGGCCAGGTAGGTTTCAATATAAATAATGGGTTTACCCAAAAGTTTCTCAAATCCTATTTTATAAGGATCAAAAGAAACCCCTCCATGAACGAAAAATGCAAGATTGGGCCATATCTCATGAATATTATTCAGATGATACCTTTCGATGATCTTCTCCATGCAAATCTGGATCCATGCAGGAACACCCACAATAAAGCCAATATCCCACCCGGGAGCCTGCTCTACGATTTCTTCCAGCTTACGGTTCCAGTCCCTCGTTTTGGCAATTTTTTTTCCGGGTTTATAAAACGGGCTGAACCAAAAAGGAACTTTTTTGGCCGAAATACCGCTGAGGTCGCCCTCGTAATACCCGGGTCCTTTGTTGAGATCCGTGCTTCCGCCAATCATCAGCCATCCTTTGCCAAGACTTTTTACCGGTATGTCCTGGTAATTGCGAAGACTGAGTAATTGCCTGATCATTACAATCCGGTTGCCGCGCAGCAGATCGTTGGTAACGGGAATATATTTGCTGGCAGACTCGGAAGTACCCGAGCTGAGCGCATAGTATTTTATTTTTCCCGGCCAGCAGATATCCGGTTTGCCCTCAAGGGTCTTATACCACCATTCTTTGTAAATCTTCGTGTAATCGTGAACAGGAACAAACTCCCGAAAACTTTTTACTACGTGCCGGCTCAGCAATATTGAATCGAAATGATATTTCTGTCCGAATTCTGTAAAGCGTGCTTTCTTCAGCAGTTTCTTAAGAATTTTTATCTGTTGGCGCCGAGGTGACTTTTTTGGCAATCGCAAAGCCCACGCAAGAGAATTGGGTAATTGTACATCAATTAACGCCATGGAAATTCTGTGAAATGAGTTGTAGTAAAATTAAGCCTTTTTAAGCTGAACGCCTAACGTTGAAGGCCTAACGCCCAACGCTACCGCTGAACGTCTAACGCTGAACACCGAATGCTGGTCGGCCGTCATTCGACCAATAGCAAGGGATTCCGCAAATCGTCAATCGCATATCGGTTTTCGATTTGCCATTTGCGATCCACGGTCATCTGTTATCCGTTATCTATATTATGGCAAAACATTTTGTCTGCTCAGCGGATAAATTAATATCGGGTCACTTTCATTATTTGTTTTACTGATGGCCGTAACGAAGTAACGACCCTGAAGATCCACGATCAGTTCTTTCAAAAGAAATGCTGTTCCGGCCATCTCACTGTATGGAATGAATCGGAACACCCTTACCGAATCGATATTAAAGGCCCCCTCCGCTTTGTATACCGCAAAGCCTTTTAACGTATCGCTTACACTTCCCCGATCAAATCGAAAAACCAAAGAATCCGGGCTGTTTTGAGTATGTATAACGGGCAGGGACGGCCGAACACTGTCAATCCATGGCATCGGCGCGATCAGCGCGGGATAGTTATAATAGTTTAGCCTGAGTGAATCGTTCCAGCCATTCGGGTTGGAAAAAAAAGATGTGCTGCTGAAATACACTTCTCCTCCAATGGCGGGATGATCCCGAATAGCATGTATTTGCCGGGGTAGCTGGTTCTTATCCCTCCAGTACATATTAGAGCCGGCTTTAAATATGCCGAGACCGATATAACAGGGGCGGTCGAAGTGATTTTTGCTCCACCAGTCCAGAAGAACACCAAACGGGGCATGTTTTTGTTCGAATTCCCAATACAGCTGCGGCACAACATAATCAATCCATCCGTTCTTCAACCAGAGCAGGATG
>DATCAO010000130.1:0-8313 GCA_036512575.1 Puia sp. | reverse complement strand
CCCAGGCTTCCGGGATGAGCATCATCATCACATGGGGCAGGGAGCGTCCGCAGAGCAGGAGCATTTCGATCATATTATCGAGACAGGCAGAATCTGACTGACCATCGGTAATCAATGGCAGCAGCATTTCCATTTCTTCTTTGGAAAAGTAGGGGGATTCGAAGCCTTTTTCACTTGTTTTGAGCCAGTTCAGGTTGCCCTGTACCGTATTGATTTCGCCGTTGTGGGCAATATATCTAAAGGGCTGGGCGAGTTTCCAGGAAGGAAAAGTATTAGTAGCAAAACGGGAATGGATCAACCCGAAGGCCGATACAATCCGGTTATTATTCAGGTCGGGAAAATAGTGCCTGACCTGCATGCTGGTGAGCTGGCCTTTGTAAACGACAGTCTTATAAGAAAGCGAAGCCAGGTAAAAACCGATGGGATCTTTTTTAACTGTACTCTGAATCAGGTGGCTGGAATAATTCCGGAGAATAAAAAGTTTCCGTTCAAACTCTTCCGGATCGCTGATATGGTCAGGGCTTGCAATGAATACCTGTTCAATGTCGGGTTCAACCGACAATGCAGTTGGCCCGATGCCGTCAGGATTAACCGGCACCTTCCGGTAACCCAGTACTTCCAGACCCAGTTTATCCGCCGCGCGATTGAAAATATCCCGGCATTCCTCTTTAAGCATGAGGTCCCTGGGGAAGAAGATCATGCCCACTCCATATTTGCCATAGGCGGGAAGATGGAATCCCAGCCTGATGCATTCATCAAAAAAGAACTCATGCGGAGTCTGGATCATGATGCCTGCGCCGTCGCCTGTATTGCTTTCACATCCACAGGCTCCGCGATGCTCCATATTTTCCAGGATCGTCAGGGCATCAGAAATGATCTGGTGACTCTTGTTGCCTTTAATATTGGCGACAAAGCCGATGCCACAGGCATCCCGCTCAAAAGAAGGATGGTATAATCCTTGATTTTGTTCCATTTATTTCGGTTAAGCAGTGAATGGCATCAACACAATCGTAATTCGGTTGATTTTTCTAAGGAAGGCAGCGGTTCGTTTAAAAATACTGAAAAATACCGGATTTCTTCAAGCAAAAACTAAAAATTTATGAGCAAAAAATGAACGATTTCTATTAAAAAACAGATACCCCAATGATTTGTTCATTAAGCCCTTTTTTATCTTATTTTTTTAATTTATTACCCGAAAATCCATTACACCAAAAGACTGAATAACGTATCGTTTTTGTTGATTTCGGTGAAATTGATCTGATATTTTTTCATGTTTTCCATCAGCGCATCATAATCTGCGCGACTGGCCAGTTCGATGCCCACAACAGCCGGTCCGGATTCTTTGTCGGTCTTTTGCATGTATTCGAACCTGGTGATATCGTCGCTGGGTCCGAGAACATTGTTAACAAATTCCTTCAGGGCCCCGGGACGTTGGGCGAACCGGATCAGGAAATAATGTTTGAGCCCCTCATACTGCAGGGAGCGTTCTTTGATCTCCGGCATCCGGTCGATATCATTATTACTTCCGCTGACGATACAGACTACTTTTTTACCCCTGATTTCCTGCGCACGTTTTTCAAGGCCGGCGATTGAAAGGGCTCCTGCCGGTTCCACTACGATGGCGTCTTCGTTATAGAGCCTGAGTATGGTGCTGCAGACGCGTCCTTCCGGCACCAGGTCGAGCCCATCCAGCATTTCGCGGCAGATGGAAAAAGTCAGATCTCCGGTTCTTTTCACTGCTGCACCATCAACGAAACGATCGATTTTATCGAGGGTGACAGGATGCCCTTGTTTAAAAGCTTCGTCCATGGACGGTGCGCCTTCCGGTTCGAGACCGATGATCCTGGTTTTGGGAGAATAGGTTTTGAAATAAGTACCTACACCCGAAGCGAGTCCACCACCGCCTACAGGTACAAAAAGATAATCGATGTCCGAAAGATCTTCCAGTATTTCCAGACCAACAGTTGCCTGTCCTTCAATGATCCGAAGGTCTTCAAAAGGAGGAATGAAAACCATTTCGTTTTCAGCAGTGAATTTTTTTGCTGCCACAGCGCAATCATCGAATGTGTCTCCGATGAGCCTGATCTCTACAAAATGTTCACCGAACATTCTCGTTTGGTCTACCTTTTGTTTCGGTGTGATGATGGGCATGAACACAACGCCTTTCACATTGAGTTTTTTGCAGGAATATGCAAATCCCTGGGCATGGTTTCCCGCACTCGCGCACACGAGGCCTTTCTTGAGGACTTCCGGCGGAAAACTGCTCATCATATTATAAGCGCCCCGGATTTTGTATGAGCGCACAACCTGAAGGTCTTCCCGTTTCAGGTAAACGGCACACTGATAACGACGGGAGAGGTTCTGATTTAAAATCAGAGGCGTTCTGACCACAACGTTCTTCAGTCTTTCCGCTGCGCCGGCAACGTTCAGTGAGATGGCGCGTGATGAAGTTTGCATATGTTATTTATACTTTTTCTGTAAGCTTCTTGTCGGATTTGAGAACCGGGGCCGGTTGATTTTCCGGACGCAGGCTCCTGACTGTTTTACCAGCCTGCCACATTTCGCTCTCACGCAGTTCGCGGAGTTCCACTTCCAGCTTTTCACGGTAATCGGCCTTGCTGTTGCTGTCGATACTGCGCTGGGATTCTTTACCGGAAGCGACGCTTTCATATAGTTCTTTGAAAACAGGCGCAGTCGCATCGCGGAATTTCTTCCACCAATCCAGGGCGCCCCTTTGTGCGGTGGTGGAGCAGTTGGCATACATCCAGTCCATCCCGTTCTCGGCAACCAGCGGCATCAGACTTTGGGTGAGTTCTTCCACGGTTTCGTTGAAAGCTTCTGAAGGCGTATGTCCTTTGTCTCGCAGAACCTGGTATTGGGCGGCAAAAATGCCCTGGATCGCACCCATCAGCGTGCCGCGTTCGCCGGTCAGATCACTGTATACTTCTTTCTTGAAATTGGTTTCAAACAAGTATCCGCTACCCACGGCGATACCCAATGCAGTAACCCGTTCCTTGGCTCTGCCTGTGGCATCCTGGAAAATGGCGTAACTGCTATTCAGTCCACGACCCTGCAGGAACATCCTTCTGAGGGAAGTACCGGATCCCTTGGGGGCAACCAGGAATACGTCTACATCGGGCGGTGGAATGATACCCGTTTGTTCTTTGAACGTGATGCCGAAGCCATGGGAAAAGTACAATGCCTTTCCTTTCGTTAGGTGTTTTTTTACGGTGGGCCAGAGTTCGATTTGTGCAGCATCACTTAAAAGGTAACATATAATGGTACCCCTCTGCAGGGCTTCCTCAATTTCAAACAAAGTCACTCCGGGAACAAACCCGTCACGAACGGCCTTATCCCAGGTCTTTGAATTTTTTCTCTGACCTACGATCACATTGACACCGTTGTCTTTCTGATTTAGTGCCTGGCCCGGGCCCTGCACGCCATACCCGATCACTGCGATCACTTCATCTTTCAACACCTGCTGGGCTTTCGATAGCGGGAATTCTTCGCGGGTTACTACCGTTTCTTCTACTCCGCCGAAATTTAATGTTGCCATTTTTTTAATTATTAATTGTTATTTGTTAGTTGTTAATTCCAAATATAATTTCCACACCCCCATACTCCCATACTCCCATACTCCCATACTCGAAGTTTTCAGTATGTAACGCCATCGGCGTCACATACTGAAAACTTCGTCCTGTTTGTCCAGAAACTCATTTTCCACCACTTCCTCTCCAGGTTCGGTCTGTTCGAATTCTTTCAATTTTTCGTGGAAGCCGCTGCTGGCATTGATGATCGCTACGCGGGCGCTGCGGACGAACTCAATCACTCCATAGGGTTCCAGGGCTTCCAGCAATCCGTTGGTTTCTTCACGGTGACCGGTAGTCTCAAATACCGTATAATCCTTACGGATCACCACGGCACGGGCGCCGAACTGGCGAAGCAGTCTTTCCACTTTTACTTTCTCCGTGATCTGATCGGTGGAAACTTTATACAAAGCCAGCTCCTGCCACACAATCTCATCATTCTGGTTGAAGTATGCTTTCAACACTTCAACCTGTTTTTCTATGGTGCGGCAAAGTTTTTTTACCACTTCTTCCGTTTCATTGATCACAATGGTGAACCGGTGAATGCCTTCAATTTCAGACGGTGATGTATTCATGCTGTCGATATTGATCTTTCTTCGCGAGAAAATGATCGCAATGCGGTTGAGCAAACCGATTTGATTTTCCGTATAAACCGTAATGGTAAATTCCTGTTTGAGCATCTTGTAAAAATTAAAAAGTAAAAATCAAAAAGTAAATAATTTTACTTTTTAACCGCAATTATGATTCCTGTCGACCAATTCATTTTTGTTATGACCAGATCTTGCCTGGCTTCAAGTTCATTGATGAAATGATCAACCCGTTCTGCATGACCTTCCGGCCAGTTGGGTTGCGGTTTCATATCATCGATGATATAAAATCCGCACTGATTCAAGAGGTTGATTGTTTCTTCAAAAAGATCGTATTTCCCCGGCATAGCGTCTGCGAACACCAGATCAAATTTCGCTCCGGTGTAAGTTTTCAGCCATTGATATCCATCTGCCAAAACAAATTCAATTCTCGGATCAGCCAGCTGTTGTTTTGCTATGTCAAGAAGCGCTGAATTATTTTCAACGGTAACCAGGCTGGTTTTTTCGTCCATTCCTTCTTTTATCCACGATGTTGCCAGCCCGCCGCCCGTTCCGAGTTCCAGAATCCTGCCGCCTTTTCTCGAGGCGACCAGAGTTTTCAACAGGCTGCCTGTATACAAATCGGAATTCATATTGAAAGCCAGCTTACCGGTCGCTTTCTCAATCGCCGTGTAGGGTGCAGGTATATCTGTAAAAACCGCGTCTTCCATTTCTTATCTTTTGCTTCTCATTAGTCATTTCATTTTCACCCGCCTTCGTTTCACTTCGGCGGGCAATACAATTCCACATTTCCCACAATCCCACATTACGAAGTCAGCTTAAACGAATTTCACTTACACTGCATCCCTGTGGTACCATGGGGAATACATTGTTTTCTTTTCCAACCATGATTTCCAGCAGGTATGCCCCCGGATGGTCCAGCATTTCCTTCAACGCATTCTTTAGCACTTTCCGGTCAGTAACTTTTTGCCCCGGGATCTGGTATGCCCCCGCGAGTTCAACAAAATCGGGACTTTGTATATCTACAAAAGAATAACGCCTTTCATTGAACAATTCCTGCCACTGCCTTACCATGCCCAGGAACTGGTTGTTGAGAACGATCATTTTTACGTTCAATTCTGTTTGCATGATTGTACCTAATTCCTGCAGCGTCATTTGGAAGCCACCATCTCCTGCGATCGCGATAACGGTTCTGTCCAATGCGCCAAATTTTGCCCCGATGGCAGCGGGAAGTGCAAAGCCCATAGTACCCAGACCTCCGGAAGTAATATTACTTTTGGTTTGATTGAAATGTGCATACCGGCAGGTAACCATCTGGTGCTGGCCTACATCTGTTACCAGGATCGCATCTCCACCGGTGAGTTCGTTGAGGCAGCCGATGACTTCTCCCATCGACAGGACATCGGTATCCGGATGCATTTCGGGATAAATACATTTTTCATCTTCCTCTTTCTGATAGTCCTTGAATTTCTGCAACCATTCAGGATATGTCTTCTTTTCAATGAGATTTGTAAGTAAAGGCAGCGTTTCCTTACAGTCGCCCCAAACAGGTACTGTGGATTTTACATTCTTATCAATCTCCGCCGGATCAATATCCAGGTGAACTACCTTGGCTTGTTTGGCATATTTGTCCAGCCTGCCTGTCACCCGGTCGTCAAAACGCATGCCCACGGCAATCAGAACATCACATTCATTGGTAAGTACATTGGGGCCGTAGTTGCCGTGCATACCCAGCATGCCGACTGCCAGCGGATGATTGGTGGGAATTGCACTCATGCCCAAAATTGTCCAGGCAGCGGGGATGCCGGATTTCTCAATGAATTTTTTGAATTCATTTTCTGCTCTTCCGAGAATAACACCCTGACCAAAAACGACAAAGGGTTTTTTTGCTTCATTGATCAATCGGGCTGCCTCTTCCACATATTTTTTCCGGACGATGGGTTTTGGCCGGTAACTGCGAATGTGTTCGCAAGGTTTATATTCTTCAAAATCAAATTGCTGTATCTGTGCATTTTTGGTGATATCGATTAAAACAGGTCCCGGCCTGCCGCTCGCAGCAATGTAAAATGCCTTGGCGAGCACAGAAGGTATTTCTGTTGCATCAGTAACCTGGTAATTCCATTTGGTAACCGGTGTGGTGATATTGATGACATCGGTTTCCTGGAACGCGTCGGTGCCGAGTAAATGAGCATACACCTGGCCGGTGATGCATACCAAAGGGGTGCTATCGATCATGGCGTCTGCGAGGCCGGTGACCAGGTTGGTTGCACCCGGGCCGCTGGTGGCGAATACAATTCCGGTTTTGCCGGAACTGCGTGCATATCCCTGGGCCGCATGGATGGCACCCTGTTCATGACGCACCAGGATGTGTTTCAATTTCTGCTGGTAGTCGTACAACGCATCATAGATCGGCATGATGGCCCCGCCCGGGTATCCGAATATCGTGTCCACTTTTTCGGAGAGAAATACCTCCAGCAGGGCAGCAGAACCGGAAAGTTTCCGCGTCTTCTGTTTTGCCTTCGATGTTTTGTCTTTTTTCACTTCGAGCGTTTCCATTTTTAATTTTTTTAAGATCAGTATTTTTCAGTTGACAGTTGACAGTTGACGGTTGACGGTTGGAATCTCCTCATTTCCAGACTGTCATTTACAAATTCCATTTTCACCATTCCACATTTCCACATTTACCACATTAATCAGTCTTCATCCGTTACACAACCCTGCGAAGCGTCTTTTACCACCCTTGCATATTTGAACAAAACTCCTTTTGTTGCTTTCAGTGCCGGTTTTTTCCATTTCTTCCTTCTTTCGGCAATGACCGCATCTGATACCTTCAGGGTGATGCTGTTTTTTATAGCATCGATTTCGATAATATCGTTGTCTTCGACAAGAGCAATCAGACCTCCTTCAAAAGCTTCTGGTGTGATGTGCCCCACGACAAATCCATGGGTGCCTCCGCTGAAACGGGCATCGGTGATCAGCGCCACCGTTTTGCCAAGTCCTGCTCCGATGATGGCACCGGTTGGCTTCAACATTTCCGGCATACCCGGGGCGCCTTTGGGGCCTATATTCCGGATCACCACCACATCTCCTGCATGTACTTTACGCGATTGAATACCACGGATCAGGTCATGCTCTCCATCAAATACACGTGCTGTTCCTTCGAACCTTTCCCCTTCTTTGCCGCTGATCTTGGCCACACTGCCGCCTTCAGCAAGATTGCCGTATAAGATTTGTAAATGCCCGGTAGCTTTCAGTGGCTTGTCCAGGGGCATGATGATTTTCTGTTTTTCAAAATCAAGATCCGGTGCCGAATCCAGGTTTTCAGCAACGGTCTTTCCGGTAACTGTCAGGCAGTCGCTGTGTAACAACCCATTCTTCCACAGGTATTTCATTACAGCAGGAACGCCTCCATACTGATGCAGATCCTCCATTAAGTATTTGCCGCTGGGTTTGAAATCAGCTAACACCGGAATTTTATTACTGATCGTCTGGAAATCATCCTGAGTCAGGGGCACATCGACTGCTTTGGCCATAGCGATCAGGTGCAAAACGGCGTTTGTGGAACCTCCGAGCACCATCACAATGGTAATCGCATTTTCAAATGCTTTGCGGGTCATGATGTCCCTTGGTTTGATATCTCTTTCGAGCAACAGCTTGATGGCATCGCCTATTGCTGCACATTCTTTTTGCTTGTCTTCACTGAGGGCGGGATTGGAAGAGGAATAAGGCAGACTCATCCCCAGAGCTTCAATCGCACTTGCCATCGTATTGGCGGTATACATGCCACCGCACGCGCCTGCACCCGGACAACTATTGCGCACAATGGCTTTGAAATCCGCTTCACTCAGGTTGCCGGCGATTTTCTGTCCCAGCGCTTCAAAATTGGAAACGATATTCAGGTCCTGACCATTGTAGTGACCCGGTGCAATGGTTCCCCCGTATAGCATAATCCCCGGGCGATTTAACCTGCCCATCGCCATTATAGATCCCGGCATATTTTTATCACAACCCGGAATGGTCACGATGGCGTCATAATACTGAGCACCGGCATTGGTTTCGATACTGTCGGCAATGATATCACGGCTGACCAGCGAATAACGCATACCGTCGGTACCCATACTGATGCCGTCGCTGACACC
>DATCAO010000129.1:0-4408 GCA_036512575.1 Puia sp. | reverse complement strand
CGCGTTCACTATTCCTTACCTGTACTGCTACGCGGGTGAACCATGGAGAACGCAGAAGATGGTCCGGCAGATCATGGAAACGTGGTATTTCAATCAACCCATGGGGTTGTGCGGTGACGATGATGACGGAACCCTTTCGTCCTGGTACGTATTTTCTGCGATGGGGTTCTACCCCGTTTGCCCCGGACGTCCATATTATGTGATTGGTAGCCCGATTTTCCCGAAGACAGATATCTACCTGGCCAATGGCAAAATCTTCTCGGTTATCGCAAACAGGGTGTCCAGGCAAAATAAATATATTCAGTCGGCTGTCTTTCAAGGGAGGCCATGGACGAAGGCCTGGTTTGATCACAGCGACATGATGAAGGGGGGAGAGCTTGTGCTAAGGATGGGACCGTTACCCAATCCGGCCTGGGGTTCAACGCCTGAGGATGTTCCTCCATCGATGACCGCCGGGGCATGGTAAAGAAAAAAAGCAAAAAAATTCTAAGGTGTGGTGGGTCGTCCATGGTCAGTGTTCCTTCTTATTAGCACAGGAAAATCAAAGTACCATCCTGTTTATCTATCACCGACCTTACTCCATTCGGGTTATTGGGAGTGAAGCTGTCGATCTATTCGACATTCATTTAAATGCGGGTAACATGGCCATTTTTAATTTAGCTCGACCCCTAGACCTCACTCCATTGATAATTTTTCAACAGCCAGGTATAAAGCTTCCTCGGTTCCAACATTTCCTGGAAAGACGATGTACAGCATCCCGGGAAATTTTGACTCAGGCCCAGTCTGCCAGACGGGAATACCGGAAAGTAATGATCCCACGACAATCGCCTTTTTGATCCCCAGAGAACGGGTGGCTATATCACTACTCGTGATCCCTCCCTTGGCTATCAGCCAGGCAGGCTTAACCCCGAGTTGCCCAACGATCTCGCTTATGGCGGCTGAAATGCGACAGGAAATATTCAAGTTTTCTTCCGGCGTATCACCAGATATATTTTCTCTACTGGTATATATGACGACAGTTTTATTAGCGACCAGCAAAGCGTCTATTTTTTTTGCGAAGTAACCCGCAAATCCAATGTTCGTACTATTTACCGGAATGTCAGCCACTTTTATTTCCATGGTCTCAATCCGTGCCGAGGCTTTCAGAAGGTAGTTTAGCTGGGCGGTAGTTTCAGGAACATAAGAACCGACAACGATCAAACCACCCGAATCATTTCTGTGCCGGATGTTGTTACCGCCTTTAAAGAGGATGTAATTGGATATTAATACATCTTCCTCGATCTGATCAGTCGCTTGCTCCAGTAAGACTTTAACCCAGGATGACGCCGTCCGATACAGGAAATTCTTTCCTGCACTGCTTGCCTGTACGATTACCCCGGCCAGCTTACGCAACTGGGAAATGTTTGTCGCATTGACTATAACGACCCGCCTGTTTGCATAAGTCATGACCTTATTCAGCAAAACCTGGTCAGAGCTTTCTTCCAGTTCCCGAACCGAAATTGACAACACCTCTTGTGCACGGATAGTCGCCCCGGTTTTTTCCTCAATCCAATCTTTCAGCTTGGAATTCCTAAATCCAAATACCGGGTCTTTAGCAAAGGATGTTTCGGATACCGGAATGCGTATGGAACCTTGCTGCAGGTAGTGAATATCATTTTCAGTAATCCTCCCCCCTTCAGCAAAAAATGGAATGATCAGCCATGCATCGAATGGATGACCGAGCCCTTCTTCAATTGCCTCCGGTTCTGCTGGAAAATGACCTCGCAAGGTCGAATCGCTTCGACTTATGATCGAAAAAGACGAGCCTGTTTTTTCTGCAGCCGTTTTTATATTTGTGCAGATTTCGCTGGTCAGCTTTCTTGCTTTGGTTTCTGTGAGGGCCCTGGTATTGGAAAGGATAAAAAAGAGCGGATACTCATCAAGAAAGGCCGATTCGAGGGATTCGCGATCCCATACCGTCCAGACAGGCACGTTTTTTACGGTTTGTGTGCCTGTTGGGTCGTCGTCAATCACAATGATTTTATGTTTTGCTTTCACAGCTTTTCGATTGCGGATTTTGAAAAACTGGCTATCGGCCGGTGATTTCCAACTGGATGCCGTCAGTCTCGTTAATATTCACAAACAACGCTCGTTTTTCGTTTGTGCCCTGGTGTATACCGGAGGCCGTGCCGATACCTCTGGTTTTGAGATCCGACCAACTTTGGTTTACGTCATCAACATAGAGGCAGAAATGATGAAGATGGGGTCCTTTTTCTTTCAGGGCGATCACTAATCGGGAATCCTTCGTCAGCGGTTGGACCAACTGTAACTGGGCATTACCGAGGTCCAAATGGGTGAGCAGAACACTGTTCCCGTTAACAGTTTCCGCGTATAATACTTTAAAGCCTAATTTGTCGCGCCAGATTTTAAGCGCCGCTTCGGTGTCGGATACGGCAATGGCAATATGATCGAGATGGCTAAATTGCATGGTTCAACGGATTAAGTTTGGGATCGTTTACAGGCTGAAAGGGGTGACGGTCAGCAATCACCGTATTAATCAACCGGCCTATTTGAGAAATTTCCAGCTCGCAACAATCCCCGGGTTGTAAAAATTCCTTTGGTTGACGAAAGTATCCAGTTCCCTGTGGCGTTCCAGTGCTTATGATATCCCCGGGTTTTAGGCTAATGCCCATACTGGCCCACTCGATTAAACGCGGGAGCGGAAAACACCAGTCTTCATTTGAACCGTCCTGTTTGATTACCCCATTGACCTTAAGCGACAGACGGAGTTTTTCCGGGTGCTCAATTTCATCCTTTGTGACGATACATGGACCAATGGGGCAAAAGCTGATAAAATTCTTTCCAATTGTTTCATTAGCTTCCATAAATTGAATGAAACGCGATGACACGTCGTGAAGGATTGTATAGCCGAAAATATGATCCATCGCTTGATGCTGGTTGATACGATAGGATTCCTTACCGAACACCACCCCCAATTCAACTTCCCAGTCCACCTGAAATTCTTCTCCTGGATGGCGTATAGGATCGTTCGGACCGATAACCGTATGCGGCAGCTTTGCAAAAAATCTGGGTACTTTTAGCAAGCTGGCCAGTGGATTCTCCTCGACATGGCTTTTGTAATTTAACCCCGAGCAAAGAATAACAGATGGTTGTACGGGTGGCAATAGACGAACCTCCTTAAAGGGGATAAACGCACAGTCACCCATAATCGATGCTTTTGCCCGGGGTAAGAGACGCTGGTGATCAGTGATCAGCTGTGACATAACGTTAGTTCCAACCGTATCCGTGATATTCACCAACATTCCGTTTTTTTCAGCTCCTATAAATACGCTTCCTTGCTGGGAATAGGAATATAGTTTCATCTTTATTCGTTGACCAGTATACTTTTAAAATAAGTGTCAGGTTTTTCCGCCAGCTGAGCAAAAATTTCCGGCGCCATATCCATTTTATTAAGAGTAGCCATTTCAGGGAATTTCAAACAGCCGGAATGGAGCAACCGGATCGCTTCCGGGAACGCTCCTTTTTCATTTCTGCTTCCGTGAATCGTCAATTCTTTTCGGGTTAAATCGAGGCCCTCAAAGGAAATGGCCTTTCCTTTTTTTATCAAGCCTATCATAGTTACTCTGCCACCGGCAGCTACCAAGCGTATTGCCTGCTCCATAACAGTAGGAACGCCTGATGCTTCTATAACCACGGGCATTCCTTCGCCATTGGTTATAGCCAGCACTTTTTCTTCCAATGAACCGTCCGCCAGCAGTGTTTCCGCACCGAGCACAGCCGCCACTTCAAGTCGTTGCTCATTGACGTCTGTAGCGATTACGTGGGCGCCTCTTTCACGGGCGACTTCGATTACGTTCATGCCGATCGGACCGCAACCCATGACCAACATGATATCGTTTCGATCGAGTTCGCTCCGTTCACAAGCATGTATGGCAATCGTCACTGGTTCCGCCAAACATGCTTTCCAAAGAGGAAGGTCATCGGGCAATGGGAAAATATTTTCCACCGGAACGAGCACATAATCGGCAAAACCGCCCGGGCGGTGGACCCCTATGATTGTCAAATTAACGCAGCAGTTAGATTTACCGATACGGCAGGCATAGCAACGGCCGCAGGCAATGAATGGCTCTATTACTACCTTTTGCCCTTTTGTGAAACGATGATCTCCCTCACATGTAACGGCAACGGTGCCGGCGATTTCATGTCCGCCAATATTTGGATAGATCACATATGGATTCTTCCCGGTATAAATATATTGATCGCCTGCGCATATTCCGGCAGCAGCCACTCTCACAAGTACTTCACCCCTGCCCGGCGACGGTTTATCCGTTTGACCGATGATCATGTCAAAAGGCCGGGTACAAATAACTGCTTTCATGTAATGAGTTTACTACATTAATTTTAATTT